>CAZTGJ010000013.1:0-20737 GCA_964613025.1 uncultured Thermoplasmata archaeon
AACTGTCAAATACTATTCTTGGGTCAAATTAGTGTATCAACTGTCAAAGTTGGGTATCAATATCGTTGCAGAGCTATTCTTTGAGGAGAACAGGGAACTTATTGGAACCTTTGAATCCGATAAGATCTTCTCAGTGGACAGTTGGGATATTCTCGGAAAGATTCTTGTCCAGACCTCGCGTACCAGTGGATTGTCCTCGGTCTATAGCGAGATCCTTTCCTTTGAGAGTTGCGAGCTCTATTTCCACAAGGCACAAACCGAAGGGATGAAAGGGAAGAAATTCTATGATATTCTCTACCACTTTGCGGATGGAGTACCCCTGGGGATCAGACGCGCTGACGGAACCCTCATCATGAGACCGGACAAGGATACGATAGTCGAAGCGGTGGACGACCTTCTCTTACTGGCGGAAGATGATTCCACCATCATCTATTCCCCAAGCCCGATCATTGAACCCCGGGATCTTCCCTATAAATACCTACAACTCGAATCAAACCCAGAACGGGAGCTTCTCCTTGGATGGCACCACATCACCTCGATCATTGTCCGGGAGTATGCGGATTACCTTCCTGATGGTTCTGCCATTGACATCATGATCAGGAATCCCGGTCCGGAGGTCATCCAGGAGATCGACATGCTGAGTGAGAACCATGCCAATATGGTGATCACTATCATCGACAAGGACCCCATGACGCTCCAAGGGCTAGCTTCTGTGAGGCCCTACGGTTACGATAATATCCTCATTCTCTCACAGAGCGGCGGAAATGTCTCGGCAGAGCAGATGGATTCCGAGACATTGTTCATCCTCCTCCTCCTCCTCCGAAAGATCCTCAGGGACAGGGAGATCACGGACAGGACGACCAAGCTCATCACCCAGGTACTGAATTCCGAGAACCAGGAGCTGATCAGTCAGACCAATGTTGACGATTTCCTGATCAGTGATCGAATGATCTCGATGATATTCTCCCAACTCAGTGAGGAGGCCGCCATGAAACAGGTTTACCAAGAGATCTTCGGAGAATCAGGAAGTGAGATCTACCTGAAACCGGCCTATCCCTATTTCACCGAACTTCCTACTGAAGTCACATTTGCCGATATCATGGGAGCTGCATGTAAACGGGATGAGATCTGCCTTGGCCTTCGCCAAAGCAGTTATGAAAATGATCCGAAAAAGAATTTCGGTATCGTGCTCAACCCCAGGAAGGACAGAAAATTCACTCTCATGCCGGATGATCATCTTGTGGTGCTGGCAGAGGATGAATATTAGGTTAAAATCAAGTGGGTCAGTGCTGTGAATAGCTGCCAGGGATAAAAAATCAGGATGTGAATAATTGTTCATCTTGTAGCATATGCAAGATAGTAGATCTGCACGAATCCGGAATCCATGATACGGATGAATGGCGGTTCCTGGAATTTGGCAAGTGACTCCTCATGCACGGGTTCGGCGTTCTCCCATTGGAGGAGGGCGACTCCCTTCATGATCTCCTTATCCATGAAGACAGCGCCGATATTCTCATTTCGTATCTCGTCCTCGGCTTCTGAATAGTTGTGTGCATGGATCGTATGGAATGCCGAATCCCAGGTAGCGCCGACTCCACCCATTCCAAAGAGCATGGAGGACATCCTGTGGTCAGATGCCACATCGCCCTGCAGATCCCTGCTGTAGTCCCTTATCCAGTACACACCCTGCATCTCCTCATAGACCGTTCCCTCCTGAAAATTGGCGATCACCTCCCGGGGTGGATATCCGGAAAATCCCACCCCTGCCGAGAGAAGAATAATGCTGGCAGTTACTAGTGCTTTGGTTGAGAGATCATTCCCTTTATGGAGGAACCGATATAGTTCCACGACACCAAGCGCAGATAGTATTAAAACAGGTTCGAGAAGATACTGGCTGTGCCGGTAGGGAAGGAGCACCTTGTTGTCCGTGGCAGCCATGACCATCAGGGAAAGCAGGATGGCGCCTAACCACGATATTATGAAGAGGCCACGAGAATAGAATCTGGCAAATGCAGGTCCTGGAGCACAGAGTATGATCATAATGAAAAGGGGGATGGCAAGGAGGAGGAAGGTCTGATCGATGTCCACAGAGGTTCCAGGGACACCGACGAAGGCGATCCCAAGCATCATAATCACGGATATGACACTCATAAACAGCATCATTTGCTTCAGAAATGTAAAATCAGGATAATGGGGAACATAGTACCATTGAATTCGCTTTCTCACTTTCAGAAGACCTATCACAAGGGTCAGAGCAACCAGCGCGGCACCGATGACGATCCAACCATTGATCCCGAACACATCATCCACGATCTTCTCCTTGAAGGGCTCTACTAGGATGAGCCAGTAAATGATGATGAATATCATGAAAAAGTAAAGCACCGGAATATCACGTCTCATCTCCCACGATCTGGTTCTGAAAAAGAGTTCCCTGATTACAGTGTACGATCCCAGAGAGATGAACACGAAGTAGGAGGACATGTGATGTACTACCATGAGGCAGGAGATCGCTAGTAAAAGTGCCACCCATGAGGGCCATGAACTCCTTTCGGGTTTCAGCTTAAGATAGAAATAGAAGACCAGTAGACCGAATAGATCACCCAAAGCTCCGGGCATGGGGTGGGAGGTGGTGAATATTCCGGCAGGGGAAACAGTCACAAAAAGGGCAGCAAGGAGTGCGATCCTGCTATCGTGAAAGATCATTTTCGTGATAAAAAAGATGGGGAAAAGGAGTAATCCGGCAAGGGCAGGTATGATAAAGATCATTATTGGCAAAACATCGATCCCGGAAAGAATATTGAGGGATGCTACAAGCACCTCGAATCCGTAGAAAAATGGATATGCAAACCCCCACCCCTCATAGGCAACAGGAACACGATCCTTTTCGATCATTGATTGAACGATCGTATAATATTCGCCGGTATCGGATCCCCAAATATGAAAACCCATGAGAGTAGGAGGAATAATGCGAATGAGAATGGAGAAACAGAGAATGCTCAGGATAGCGGGTACTGCATAGGAGTTTCGATTCCTCTGTCCTCGATCCCCAGCTCCTTCATGCACTGTATCTTGCTGGCTTTCCTCTTTTTCAGAGTCGATTCCTGATCCCTTCTGATTATTCACGAATTCCATTCCTCCGGACAATGCGTAAGGTTAGCTGTTTTCAGTGAAGGATTGGATATGAGAATTAAATCTTTTCGTACAGGGAACTCCTTCATTCATTCCCCTACTCAACTCCCTTTTGCTTCCTTCATTCCTTCCTTCATTCCTTCCTTCATTCAGTCATTCCTTCCTTTATTCATTCTCTTACTCAATCCCTCATGCTTCAATCCCCTTCCCCCTTTATTCTTCCTGCACCCCCCTCCCCCTGAGTAAGAAAAAATGAAATCCCAGTACAATAGCATATCTCATATGAGAAAATGATAGATTAAAACAGAAACAAACAGAATTATGTCTAATAAATGACCAGAATTAGTAACAAAAAAATGAAGAGAAAAAAGAATACTTTCATGAAAAGTAAACTACCATCCCCTAAAGGAGCTGGCGTTTTCCGGCGTATCGTTATTCGAGCCATTCATCTCCGCCCTGAAGGACGGAGCGTTCTGGGTCGTACCATGTAAAGTTAAAAAAGGTAAAATGAAGATAAGAAAAAAGAAGAATGGCCATTCAGAAGACCGAACGGCCACTAAAAGGGTTTGCGTTCGATGTTTATCGCTTCTTGTTCACTGCATCCTTGAAGGCGGCAGCCGGTCTGAAACCAGGAACTTTCTTCTTCGGAATTGTGATCTTTGCCTTTGTCTGCGGATTGATACCGGTCCTCTTTTTCCGGGACTTCACGACGAAGCTTCCGAATCCGGCAATCCTGACGTTCCTTCCCTTTGCAACGTTGGCAGAAATCACCTGGAATGCCGAATCAACCGCTGCTTTGGCGTTTTTCTTCGGAATTCCTGCTTTTTCTGCAACTTCATTAATCAGTTCTGTCTTATTCAAGTCTTTTTTAGCAGCCATAATGGATACCTCCGGACGCTGGAAACGGCTTGGGGTTTAATAACTTTACGGTTAATGTACAAATTTCCCTTTCCTAGTAAGGATATTCACATTGATTTCCATCAAAATACCTCTATTTATCATGTTTTCTTTTTATTTTCAGAAAAAATCATTGATTATTAAAGAAAATATCTATTGTTTTTTCTCATTTTTTTGTTGATATAAAGGAGAAATCAACACATGAATTATTCATGATCTGCATTTCTTCTTTTAGAATAGGTCTCTTAGGAATAAATTAACATTTCCTCTTGAAAAAACAGGATACTATCCATTGAAAACAGGATATTTTTTAAATCGATCCTGGCCTTGTTTGTTGACTTTTTTCGAGAGCCCGATATTTTTTATATAAGGAAAGGAACCTCTCCGCTTGATGATCCAAGTAACTCTCAGGCTCAAGGTACCAGATATGTGGTTTACTGACATAGCCAAGGAATATGAGACTCCTATCAACGTACTTCAATGTAATGTTCGAAGCGGGCAGAATGATGGATGCAGCGAGCTTGTGGAGATCCTCAATACCGATGAGAAGGATGAAGAAATTCTCGCCGCTCTCAGGAATCATCCCAATATCTCAACAGTGGAAGACGCACCTTCCAGAAAAGGTTCCATGATATGCGCTATCCGAACGAACCAGTGCGGAGTGTGTTCCACAGTGCATGATATCGATGCCTTCAAGACCTCTCAAACGACACTGAAGGACGGTTCCGTTGAGTGGAAGCTCATTGCCACAGAGGAAAAAGTTATTTTAAATCTTGTTAATAAGCTCAAGAAGGACGGCATTGAGGTGGAACTGGTGAGCAAGGTTCATGTCGATATGGACACCCTTCTGACCACACGACAGGAGAAGATCGTGCAGGTTGCCTACAAACGAGGGTACTTCGATTATCCCAAGAGGATCAACATCCGGGAGCTGGCCAGGATATTCGATGTCTCCATATCCACAATGTCAGAAATCCTGAGAAAGAGTGAGAAAAAGATCATTGGTAAGTATTTCAAGGACGCCTGATCGACTAGATCACTTCGATCACAACACTACTTATTCTCTCTGTCCATTTGTCCTCTATCCTTGTCTTCTCTAGCCCCTTCTCCTCTATCCATCATCTTTAATCACCTACTGAGGTCCACTTCATGTAACCTCATTGCCTCTTCCCCCCACCCCCCTTCTCAGTTCAGTATCCTAGTAGCTGTTTATTTTCGATAGATTTTCTGGTATTCCGGATGGTAGAGGTACATTGAGAAGAGGAGGAAACCATAGCCGAAAAAATACTCCTGATATTCGTTGGCAACGAACTGATCTCCGGTGATATATTTTGTACCGACATCTATGAAAATGAGCACAATTCCAATGGCAAGAAAAACGGCACTTTGCATGGGAGGATATATCATTCTGATGCCGAAGGGTTTTCTGAACCAAACGAATCGATTCGGCATCTTCCAGAACCCATAGGGAACAATCACCCCGTACAGGATCAGAGCTATGGCTGCGACGCCGAAGACTATGCTTAGTCCCTCGAAATTATGGAAGTCGGTCTCCTCCTGACTGCTGTTATCCTCGAAGTACTCCGGGGAATCCCAACCAACGATCCGCTGTCCGAAGCTGATCTCCTCCAGTCCTGCAAAAAGGCACAATATTCCAAGAAGGATGAGAACGAGCCGGTAATCCTTGAACGGTTCCCGTACATTCGATCCCTTCGATACCATTGCATGGAGGAATATCACCCCTGCTGCCATAAAGAAAAGGGCCGTCAGATATTCGAGGATCCCATCCTCCTCCTGGATCCGTTCATTTACATTCTCGGACTGGGAGAAGAAATACAACCCACCGATGAGAAGAAGACCTAAGGTAACAATGGTCAGAAAAACGACAATCCTATTGATCTTCGTCAGTTGCTGGAAACGCAGTTCCATGCACTTCGAAATTCAGCTCTCGTTTATTCCTTTTACCACAAAATGCTCCTGAAAAAGGATGTGACTTAACATCTTAATAAACATGTAACTTAGAAAAATGTTGAAATAACTCCTATGCTTTCTTCAGTGTGATACGATGAAAGCTATGGTCCTTGAATCTCATACACAGGTGGAGGAAGCTCCCCTGAAACTCATGGATATCCCTGATCCCATCCCGGGAAAGAACCAGGTCCTGCTGAAAGTGAAGGCCTGCGGGATCTGTCATACTGATCTCCATATTATCGAGGGAGAGGTCAGGCCTCCGAAGTTACCCATCGTTATCGGGCACCAGGTAGTGGGGGAGGTGGTGGGGCTTGGGGCAGAGGCTGATCGAACTATACGAAAGATCGGTGAGAGAGTAGGGGTGCCCTGGGTGAGTTCCCCATGCGGGAACTGCGGATATTGCACTATCGGAGAGGAGAACCTCTGCGATAATATTCGCTTCACGGGACACGATATCGATGGAGGTTTGGCTGAGTACATGGTGGCACCTGCGGATTTCGTGTATCACATCCCTGAGGTGTTCAGCGATGTCCAGGCCGCTCCCCTGCTTTGTGCCGGTATCATCGGTTTCCGCGCCCTGAAGATGTCAGGAGCTGAGAAGGGAAGCATCCTCGGCTTGTATGGATTCGGTGCCTCGGCTCACATTGCCATCCAGATCGCCATCCACCAAGGGATAAAAGTCTACGTGTTCACCCGTTCAGAGATTCACAGGAAGCTTGCCAGGGAGCTGGGAGCGAAGTGGGTGGGGGGTGCAGAGGATGCTCCACCCGAAGAGCTGAATGCTGCCATCATCTTTGCCCCTGCAGGATCCCTCATACCCAAAGCCCTGGAGAAGCTACGAAAAGGTGGAACATTGGCTCTTGCCGGGATCTACATGGACGGAATTCCTGAGATGCCCTACAAACTCATCTACGGAGAGCGGAAGATCGTCAGCGTTACCAACAGCACGAGAGAGGATGCACAGGGTCTACTGGAAACCGCAGCAGAGATCCCCATTCGGACCGAGGTGGAGACCTTCACTCTGGAGGACGCCAATGAGGCATACCTCAAACTCAAGCGGAGCGAGATCAAGGGAGCAGGTGTGATCGTGGTCAATGATGTCTGATAGAAAGCTACTAAAATATTGGTTAGAATAATGACCTTGGAGAAGTGAAAAGTGAAAGAGCCGCTGGGGGGAATTGAACCCCCGACCTACGCCTTACCAAGGCGTCGCTATACCGCTAAGCCACAGCGGCTCAAAAGTGTTGGAATTCCGCACTCTGGGGATTATATAAAAAAATTTTGATACGAACACGCTATCTGTTGTAGCGAATTTTCCAGGATTCATGATCCGAGATGAGCATGAGGATCAGCAGGAGGATGAGGACGACGACGGGATTCCTGAGAATGAAGGTGCCAATGAGAATGATCAAAATGAATATGACGGGGATCCTGTATTTTTTCCAGAATGTTATGCGCCCTCTTACCATCGTATATCCTCAATTTTATTCTGTGGGATTGACTATGAATCATTCACTTGGATATAGTCCAGGTGGTTGTACTACCCTCATCCTCCAGTATCACTCCGATCTCACCGAGCCGATCCCTGATGCGGTCTGCCAATGACCAGTTCTTTTCCTTACGCGCAGTGTTCCTGACCTCAATGAGAAGTTCCACGAGATCCGGAGTCATGGAATCTGCAGTTTCTTTCATTGAATGTACCTCGAATGTGAGACCGAGAATATTCATTGTCAGTTCATCAAATGTTACAAGAAGATCCATCAACCCATTGTCTGTGCTGATCTGAGAATTAGTTGATGTGTCGTTCATAAGTCTGTTCCCTTCGGAAACCAGGGTGAAGATAGAAGCAATGGCGTCCCGGGTGTTGAAGTCGTCATCCATTGCCTCCATGAATTCTTCTTTGGTCCTCTGGCCAAGAGATGTCAGAGCCTCCCCCATCCCCTCTTCCCCTCCCCCATCCTTTTCTTCTGCGCTCGCTTTCGTCTTCTCCTTCTCTGCAGCAGGATCCAGTTCTTTGCTCAAGTTCTTCTCGGTTTCCCCGATGTATTTATCAAGTCTCGTTCTGAATCCCAGCAAACGCTCATATCCCTTTTTCGCTTCTTTCATGCCCTGTTCCGAGAATTTGATGGGTGAGCGATAGTGGGTGTAGGCAAGGAAGAACCTCAACACCATGGGGTCGAACTGTTTCGTGATCTGTTTGACAGAGAAGAAATTGTCCGTTGATTTCGACATCTTCTCCTCGTTGAGGTTGAGAAGGCCATTATGAAGCCAGTATTTGGCAAAGGGTTTCCCTGTGTAGCATTCCGATTGCAGGATCTCGGACTCGTGGTGCGGGAAGATAAGGTCCATTCCCCCTCCATGGATGTCCAGGGTTGTACCCACGAGATCCATGCTCATGGCCGAACATTCGATATGCCATCCCGGCCTCCCTTTCCCCCATGGGCTGTCCCAGAATATCTCACCGGGCTTTGCCGCCTTCCAGAGTGCGAAGTCCTTGGGGTTGCGCTTCCGCTCGTCAACCTCGATCCTGGCCCCATCCAGCATGTCATCCAGGGATTGATGCCGGAGCTGACCGAACTTCTCTTTGGCACTCTCTATCTCAAAGTAGACACTCCCTTCAACCTCATATGCATGACCCTTATCCACGAGCCCCATGATCATCCTCTGCATCTTTTCGATGTAATCGGTTGCCCTGGGATAATGATCGGCCCGGAGGATGTTCAGGAGATCGGTATCCTTGTAGTATTCCTCGACGTATTCATTGGCAAGCTGGATGGGATCTATTCCCCGGTCATGGGCCCTGGCAATGATTTTGTCGTCCACATCCGTGAAGTTCTGTACATAATTGACCGAGTAGCCCTTGAGCATGAGATATCTTCGAATAATATCGAAGGCCACATAAGAACGGGCATGGCCAACATGGAAATCATCATACACCGTGACACCGCAGACGTACATACCCACCTTGTTTCCATGGATGGGTCTGAACTCTTCCTTTTCTCCGGATTTGGTATTGTATACGTTGAGGGTCATCGGTTCACCTTGATGGTTCTGGGAGAGAGGGGACGGGACAGGGATAAATAGTTTTCTTCGGAAAATCTGATCTTCTGTGAATCGGTCGGGAAACCAATAGAAAATGCACTCAACTTTCGAAAGACCGGAAATGCCCGGAGGTTAATTTCTCGACCTCAGTCATGAGGTCCATTGGCATCACCTCTCTGAAACGCTCCATTCTTTCATGTATCATCGTCCCACTTAGTTTGAGAAGGATTGCCACATTGATAGCAATAAAGATGAGGTCCAACAGAAATTGTTCCCATGTTGAAGACAACAGTGAGGAATGAAATGGAAAGGCGGCATTCGCAATTCCCGCGAAAATGCACAATCTCCGAAACTCTCTGTTTCCAAAGTCCAGGAGGGTCTCCGGAGGAAATGCAAAATGACTCCGGAGGAACAGTCTGCTGGCCCAGAAACCGCATATTGTAGTTGTCATTCCATATCCTAATCCTCCCAATGCTCCACTCATTCCGATGGGGATATCGGTATTGACATTCATCGTCACTCCGAAGATAAAAGTAACCCAGAAAAGTATAACACAGCAGACATTACAATAGAAAGCCAACCTCACCAAAAATGGGGTTCTTTCAGCAAGAAATGAGACAACGTGCTCCCCCGAGGAGAGGATCAATCCGAACGTGAATGTAAGGAGAGCGATAAAAAAGAGGAGCGGCAGGTTTGTCGGCTGGATGTACTGGTAATACATAAGAATATTCATCATAAGCAGGAACAGGATTGCTCCCGGCCAGGGTGACATTGTTTCGTCGGGAAGGGGGGCTTCCCTGTCGATGGTGCCCACAATAACGTGATCCGGGTCCGTTTGGTTCAGGTCCGTTATTATCACGTTCATTTTTTTCATTCGCATGTTCCGATCTGGTTCTGATTCGCATTGATAAATACTTCCCCCGTAATTTTCAATTATGACCCCTGACTTCCCCAGGCATGGAGTTCCGAAAAATTTGGGAGAACGACATGGAGTTTCCAGCCAAATCCATTTCAATATCAACTGAGGAAAAATTCCTCATTGCGACCGGAGGTGGTTCCCGTATCATTGCCCTCGCCCTGAACGGGAATGAATTATGGAAGGACCAACGAGCTGGGATGCAAACCGAAAGTGCTGCGATATCTGGGAATGGTAAATACATTTACGCTCATATGGGGATGTATCTGTATTGCTATTCGAATGATGGGACCCTCTTCTGGATGTCGAGGCTGAAGAATCAGCCAAAGAAGGACCGTGCCTGCGGCGTTGCAGTAAATCACGATGGAACGATATGTGTTCTCCGGACCCAAAGCGAGGCGATCATCTACAAAAATTGGAGAGTGGCCTGCAGGATTCCCCATGGCTGGATCGGAATGACCCACGAGTTCTCAGTCGATCCTCATCGCGGGCCCGTGCTGATCCAGGAAGTACAGGGTATGTTGTCGTTCCTTTCCACGGAGGGGTTTCATCTTCATGATCTCCAGGGAAACCGGCTTCTCTTTCTCCCTTCACGGAAGACGTTCGAATATGCCATCCACGAGCCTTCCGGTCGGGTCATCCTCCACACAGCATCCGGTTTTCTCCAGAACATGCTGTCCGTTCACGATTTTACCGGGAAAGAGCTTTATTCTAAAAAATTCGAATTTACGACGAAAATAGCTGTGGGCCTAAAATGGATCGTCATCTGCACCGATGAAGGATCGAAAGAGATCGAGTTTCTTACGAAAAAGCTCAGGCGGGGATGGAAGGCCGGACGATCAATGTACTCAATGGACATGAGAATAATAGCCGGGGCCGATCATACCCTGGTTTCGAACGGGAGAAAACTGACAATCATCGATAACCAGACCCGGACTTTCACAGAGTCAACCTATCCGGACAAGATCAAACAAGTTGTGCTTTCTCCCAGCGAATCATATATCGTCATTGCCTTCGAGAAGAATATCTGTGTCCTCCGCAAGGATGTTAACACGAGAGGCGATCAATCGGCGGGTTTTTATGGATACTAAATCGAACGATAAACGAAAGGTGAATAAAGGAAATTCCCCTTCGATTTGGTCAAACTCGGTCCACCAACTCAAAACAGAACTACGCCGATTCTATCTCGATCATCCCCCTGACCTCTCTATGATCACCGACCTCAATCGACGTCACTTCCGGATGGTCCTCCCCAATGGCCGCTTTCTTAAGATCAAGGATGTCATCAGGAACACGAGCGACCTTCAGAAGTGGCTGCAGCGCCTTGCCCCCCTCCATGTCTACTACTCCACCTCGACCTGGCTCAATCCCGTCGTTCTCTCCCCCCGGCCGAAAAAGCCTGGTCCCGGTTTCCTTGATTCCGGAATCATCCTTTCCCATGATATTGCCTATGACATCGACAGGACCCCGCTTCTCCGGAGGAACATTGAGGATGCACGTAACGAGACCCTGAAGCTGCTCACATACATGACGAAGAAAGGATATGATCTCAAGTACATCGCCTTCAGCGGGAGTAAAGGATTTCACATCGTGTTCAAAGACAAACCAAGGGAGATCATTCCTGACCCCTATACACGGGAGATGAACCTCATCAAAGAGAAGACTGCCCTGACAAATGAGATACTGAACGCAGGGATCGATATCGACACGACGGTGACCAAGGACACACGGAGGATATTCCGGGTTCCGGGGACCATCAATACGAGAACGGGATACGCCTGTACGGTGATCCCGAGGGCAGACCTCGAATGTTCCTTCAATAATTTTTTCAAACAAATCCCGCGCCTCCCGTCCTCCACAAAAATCCCGGTAATCCAGCTACCGAAGTCACAAAATCCAATTAAGATAACGAAGATCATTTATGGATTACGAATGCCCGCACGCCGAAATTCAGCGTCAGGTGTGGGGGGCTGGGGGGGAAGCGAAGGAATTGGATTGAGGTGGAGACCAGGAAATAAAAGAACCGGTGATCATTATCCAACAGAGCCGGGATACTACTTCACCACCTTTTTGCAGAGTAGTGTCCTCGGAACAAAGGAAAGACATGCCGTACTTCTCAGTTTCAGACAAACTCCTGCTCCTGCGGTGGAAAAGAGAGTAGGAGAGATCATATCACGATTTCGACTGAGCGATTTCTATCTTTTCCGGCTTCAGGACCGGATCATTGCATTGTGTCTTTCAACGGTCCAGGGTAATCGGTTTCAGAGGATCCTCGATCATGCAAAGGTGGAGAACTCAGGGCAGCTCATGAAGTACCAGGTGATTTCGGTGAGGGTCGGTCCTCTAGTGGACCCGGAGATGAGGGAGATCGTTGGCCCAATCGACTATCTGAAAACCATCTCAGCGCCGGACGAAACGAATGATTCCCGGTATGTGAGCCAGGGCCATCTGAACTTCATCAGAAAACATGGGATCACAACGTATGATTATCCAAAGGTCCATGGATCGGATCAATTCAAAGTTGTGGATGCAATACTGAAGATGTAGGGATCGCGGTTCGGTTGAATCTTGGGTAGATGCTTTTACTAAGGACGAAAATAGGGATATGTTGGAGGAACTCTGACCATAATTTTTATGTAGGATAATGCATTCCTCTCTTCCACACCCCACCGGATCCCTTCGGGGAAATGACAAACCTGGCGGTACTCCCACTGTTATTGGTACTATATCGGGATGTGGAGCAGGGGTGGCTCCCTCCCATACTACTTCATGGTGGACGAATGGGGTTTTTTGATTTTTTAAAGAAGAAGAATAAGGAACCAAACCTTCTCCAATCTGATGGAGGCAGGGAACCGAGGAAAGGGAGAGGGGGGCAGAGGAAACGTTCTGCATCAAATCGGGAAAGCAGGGACCAGCGACGCAGGGAGAGGCGCCTGGAAAAACTGAAACAAAGAGCTGGGAGAAAAGAAGAGCAGAGGAGGGTCTCTTACGAAAGGATCCATTTCTGGGTGGAGTCCAGGATCGGCATCATGGCTGACATGAACAACGAGGAGATTGAATCACGGCTTCATCGGCTCCTGGCCGAAGAACGTCAGAAGAACACTGCACCCCGATTGTTCGGGAAAGGAAATTACGACCCCTATGCCGGTCTGGAGGCCTACATCCGCACGAACAGTTATCGGAGGATGCTTGATGGTTCTGCACAGGCTACCGATGTCTTACTCGACTATCTGGGAACAGAAGGGGTGGGAGAGGGAAGTGGGATGGGAATGGATGGTCGACAGACAAAGGACGGTTCCGGCACTGTGGACGGTGGAGGGCAGATGCCTCAATCACTTCCGGGGGCCAGTGATCAGGATACATGGAGAAAACTCAGCAACCCAAGGTATCAGGCGCTCATAAACAAGCATCCGTCCTACGGAAGACTTCACTACTGGATAGAGCAGAGGATCGGACCAATGAGCCACCTCAGTGATGATGAAATTCACACCAAGTTGCTCCAGTTCCTTGCCGATGAGCGAGAGAGAAATCCTCCACGACCCACACAGAAAGGAGGAACCTTCGACCCGTGCTCCGGTCTCGAAGCCTACATACGATCACGTGCCTACATCAGAATGCTGGAACATTAGAAATCCTCCCCAGCAAATGATATTACATGATCATTTCCCCTACATGCAAACTACATGCAATGCATATTTTCAGATCTCGATTGCATTCAGCAATAAGGTATTTATTACCACCTCCACCCTCAGTTTCCATATCGAATAGATGATTCATGAGGGAATTCTATGAAACCATATCACACAATCCTTTCCAAACAACCGGATACCCCGTCCCGAAACTCTGTGATACTTATTATTGCAGCTCTGTTCCTGGGATCTGCCCTGGTTGTGATGAATAGCGATGATATCTATCTTTCCAATAAGAACAATGCAACCATATCCGTCCCCGACCAACTCCTCTCTGGTGCAGGGGGTTCTCTCATACTCCAGGCATCGGATGACAACGGAGAACCGGCATCCAACAGGGATGTCACTGTAACTCTGACCCGGGGGGACGAAGCATTCGTCCTCTGGGAGGGAACGACCAATGAAGATGGAATTGCTCAGCCCGGTTTCACGGTACCGGAGATCGTGGGAGCAGGCAACCTTACAGTGGAGATAGGGAGTGAGATATTCACACAGGAGATAGAAGTTATCAGCTCCTACTCGATCATCATCTCTACCGATAAGCCACTGTACCAACCTGGCCAGATCATCCACATTCGGACGCTCGCCTACCAGGGAAAGGATCCTCAGGCATCGGATCATGACATGCAGATCGAGATCAGGGACCCTGATGGGAACAAGATCTTCCGCAAGGTACTCCCTGCGAACGAGTACGGTATCGCGGTCTATGATTTTGTACTCTCGGACCAGCTTCCCCTTGGAAACTACAAGATAACCGCTTCCATTGAAGAGACATCTGTTGAGAAGACTGTCAGTGTCCAGAGATATGTACTACCAAAATACAGAATCCAGTTTGAGGATGTGGAATCATGGTATGTGGTCACTGACACCATCAACGGAACACTGAACGCCAGCTACATATTCGGCGAACCGATAGCCGGTGATGTTGTCATCGATGCCAGGACCTATTACGGAGACTGGAATACCATCCAGAGCTTCAATGGAACCCTTGAGAACGGTTTATTCGATTTCACCCTCCATCTGAGTCCCTATTACTTCCTGGGCCTTGACATCAACAGCGGAAATGCCTACCTTGAGCTCAATGCCACCATTACCGATACCAGTGGTCATGTGGAGAAGAAGTCGCGTATGGTAACCATCACCGAGTCCCCCATATCCCTCATGTCAATGGGTGATACGAACATCCACGGGAAGAATTCCACGTATTACTTTATTGCTCGGTATCCGGATGGAACGCCGGTTGACAACGCTGAATTGACGATAACCATGAAAGGGTCTAACTTTGAATATTATGACAGGCCTGCGGTTATTCCCGTACCGGATCTCACATTTAGTGTATTCGCGGATGATCGGGGAGTAGCACCATTTACGTTCATCTACGAACGGAACATCACCTCCATCGAAGTGGTAGCGGAGAAGGGGGAACATACAAGCCTTGAATACTATGTGAATCTCAGGGGAAATAGTGAGGGGATCAAGATCCTCAGTGACAAGGCATTCTACAATCTCGGAGAAAAAGCTCAGTGCGACGTATATTATTCAACAGACGACGGGGGGGGCGGAGGCACGAACCTCGTCTTCTACGATCTCATTAGTGGAGGATTTGTTGTTAAATCCGGGCACATCGAACTCGATGATGGGAAGGGAGATATCGAGTTCACGGTGACAAATGATATGATCCCGCTCATCGAATGCAGGGTGTACAAGATCCAGAGCGATTTCAGGGTCAAGATGGACTCGGTCATCCTCAAGATCGGCCAGGAAGAGCCCCTTGATGTCACCATTTCGACAGATGATACAACCTATCGGCCAGGAGACAATGTACCACTCAATTTCCAAGTCAGGAACGGCAATGGAGATGGGATGATCTCGGCAATCGGAGTGACCATCGTTGACCTTTCCGTTTATGAGCTTCAGGACCGGTTCACCGGGTACGAGGATATCTATTTCAGCCTTGAATCCGAATTCACCGAGCCCCAGTATCAGATCCTCGAGTATGCATATGGAACCGGGAACACCCTTCCCCAGGACGCTTCCATGCATGTAGACAAAACCGAGATCGACCTTGGGATAACAGTGTATCAGAGTGGAGAGATCCATGCGAAAAATGCTAATCAATTCGAGGAGGATACTCAGGATCTATTCATGAACTTCTTCATGGTCATGGCTATACTCGGATACGTCTCTCTTATCTTCCTGGCTGCAAAATACAAGATGAACAGGGACATGTTTCTTGCCATGATCATTGTCCTCAGCATTGCTCTTCCTGTTGGTTTTCTTTCCTCGACTATCTTCATGGAAGATGATGAGAAGGATGGTTTTCATGAGGTCACACCTGAGGATACCGAGGAAGCAGGATTCCAGGGGGGAATATTCTGGGATGAATTCATGAGATTTGATGATATGGATGACATGTGGCTTGAAGGGGGACCTCCTGAGGCAAATGTTGGTGCTGTTGCTACTGGGGCTGATAAACAAGCAGGGGCAGGAGGTGACGGTTCAGGTGGCTCACAGCAGAAGTCGGTAACTGAACCGGATCACATACGGAAGGAATTCCCCGAGACCTGGGTGTGGGAGCCCTCTCTCATCACCAACGAACAAGGTTTTGCAACACTGGGACTTATCGCTCCAGACACAATCACAACCTGGCGGGTTGATGCCATAGCCAGCACCAAGGATGCACAGATGGGTCACGGCACCGGGAATATAACCGTGTTTCAGGAGTTCTTCGTAGAACCCGATATTCCGGTGGAGGTCGTTCGCCGAGATGAATTCCCGCTCAATATCATGGTATACAACTATCATCATGAGGAGCAGGAGATCACAGTAAAGCTCGAGAATGAATCATGGTTCGACCTTCTCGCGGGAGACCCCGATGACAGTGACAATCCCGAGAGACCGGACGATCCCGATGATTTCTTCCAGGTCGTTTCAGTTGCCCCGGCAAGTGTCGTAGGGCTCGAATACATCATCAAAGCACAGGACGTAGGAAAGTTCAATGTCACACTGACAGCCTCAAGCAACCTCATGGCCGATAAGGTGATCCGGGAGATGACTATAGTTCCCGACGGACAACTGATCCAGCACATTCTGAACGGGGAGCTTTCCGATAATATGACGATAGAGGAACTCATAACACTTGCTGCCGATCGGATCCCCAACAGCGAAAATGCCTATCTGAAACTCCAGGGAAGTATGGATGCCGTTGCCATTGAAGGAGCGGAACAGTACATCCGGTTCGTATCCGGGTGTGGTGAACAGAGCATGTCAACCCTCTCGATCGATGTGCTTGCCTATTCCTTAGTAAAGGAGGCAGGGGGATCGGAGAAACTCTTCGAATACGAGACCATCTGCACCCAGGGAATACAGCACGAACTCACCTTCCTCATGGATGCGAAGAACGGGGAAGGAAGGGGGATCGTGTGGTTCCCCAGCGATGAGGATGTCCACCCCTGGCTCACCTCATGGGGAATCCTTACATTCCAGGATGCCATTGATGCGGGATTCGATCTCGATGAGTCCATCATCCCGGATATGCAGCAGTATCTTATCAGCCAACAGAACGACGACGGGTCCTTCTCATTTCCGGAGAGAGGACTCTACGAGTACACCAATCCTATTCTGAGAGCAAAGGTAGTATCTACTACTGCCTACATTACCCGGGCACTGATATATTCGGGATATCCAATCGATTCCCATATTACAGATGCAGTGGACTACATCGAATCCAATGTTAAGGACAACTGGGACGATCCCTACACTCTGGCAATCTCACTCATCGTTCTTGAGGATGCCAATGGAATGCAGTCGCTCAGGGATGAACTCGCAACCCGGCTTCTTGATCTGAAGGACGAGGACAATGGCACCTACTCATGGACATCGGGGAACAACATGATCTCCAACTCTGAGCCCATGTGGTTCAGGGGAAGCAGCTCCAACACCATCGAGACAACCTCATATGCCATCATGGCCCTGGCAAAGCACGGAGATGTCGATTCCGCGTCCAGGGGAGTCAAATATCTTCTCAACCACAGAATGGGAGGGGGATACTTCTCCACCCAGGATACGGTGGTTGCCTTCCAGGCCTTGACAAGGTGGGGAGCGGTCAACATCGATGAAATGCTGGTCCAGACGACTATGAACGGGAATCTGGTTGACAGTAGGACCATCGATGAATCCAACAGTGATCTCACATATCTTATCGACCTGAGACCATGGCTGAGCGGAGAGAATGCTGTCTCACTCGAATCCACAGGAAAGGGCACCCTTCTCTATCAGTTCACCTTTGAAGAATACCTCCCCTGGCCTGACCAGCAGGCCGATGGAGAGCTGTCCTTGGAGGTCAGCTACGATTCCACGAACATATCAGTGAATGACGCTATCACAGCAACACTGACTGTTGGCTATTTCGGAGAGGCACCCCAGATCAAGATGGTCCTGGTGGACCTTCGGGCACCGGTGGGATTCTCGTTTAATGATGAAGAATTCGAAACGATGGTCGACGATGGGACTATCAGCCACTTTGAACGGAGCGGCCGCCAGTGCTTCCTATATTTGACGGACCTGGTTTCCGGAGAGGAGTATGAATACCTTTATTCCCTTACTGCTGAGAAACCGATCAGGGCAACGATCCAGGGGATCAATGCCTTTGATATGTACAATCCAATGCTCAATGATATCGAGGAACCAGTGGAAATCACTTCCGAAGGTTGTTCATGGTGTTAGGATACTTGCAGTTTTCTGTGAGGAGCTTAATTTTATTGAGACACCTCAGGGGAACCCAAATTTACATATAGTATTCTCACAGGTCAAATTCCATTCCCTAAGCCTATGAAATGAATTGGATATTCGCTGTCAAACGCGATACCCAAAAAGGGATTCAATTAAAGCCTGATGTTGTGATCTCACATGCCTGGAGACCCACTACCCCGACAGCTTACCGTGGAAGAGAAGATCTGTGTCCATCTTCTGGGACATCATCACCGGAGCCACGAATATGTTCTCCCACAGGACATCTCTCAGACAGGGATCGCGGAATCAGTTGGTGTACAGCGGGGTCATGCTTCGGTAGCCCTCATTTCCCTGAAGAAAAAAGACTTAGTGGAGGAAAGGATCAGCAGGGTCCACGAGAGCAATCGGAGAAAGAAGGTCTATTTTCTCACAGAAGCCGGCCTTGAAGAAGCAGTGAAGATTAAAAAGATGATTGAAGGAATTGTTCATGAAGGTGTGCACGATGGTTCAGTCATCCAAATTGCGGATAGTTTAGAGTTCTCAGCCACTTCGGATGTAACACAACCCCCATCCCTCACTCCTGCATCTATCTCCCCAACCCCTGCATCTGCTTCCTCCTCCTCATTATCATCATCAGCATCATCTACCCCACCCTCCATCCCGATACCTTCTTCATTAGATCCAGCAACATTAACATATCCGCCACCACCTCGTTTTCCACCGCCCCCTCCACTTCCCCCCCCCTTCTCACAAAAAAAAGGAAGGTTGTCAGGGAAGCAGTATTTGATAATCATCGGCCTTATTATTTCGATCATAACGATAGCTCTCCTCTGGAAAGGCACAGAAGGGAATAATGAACCATCACTGGCACTATCATATCTCACCCTCATTCTGACATTTATTTCTCTGAACAGTTGTTCCTTCGATCATTCCAATGAACGCGGAGAATTGGAGATTACGCTCCATGACGCTATACTCATTGTGTATTCCCTTATGATACTTGGGATCGTTCTACAATCCACCGTAGAAAGTGAGTTCTATCGCGATGAGATACTTCAATGCATTGTTGTTTTTATTCCTCTTCTCATACTTCTCAACGTTCAGGGGATCATTCCGGAGAACCAGGACATCAGAGTAGCTGGCATCTCGGGAACTTTAATCATGCTCTACGGCATTGGACAAACAGTATTTCCGATCTACTCCAACGAGCTTCACTATCCCATGGTCTGGGTGCTCGGAGGTTTCCTGATCTTTATCCAAGGTCATTTCAAAGAACAGGGTCAGGAAAAACGGGAAACTACTGAACTGGTAAGGGGGAGGAAGGAGGAACCGATCGCGGATGGTAAAGGAGAGGGAAATCGGGAGCCGGACGAAAAGGTGGGTCACCTCGTCAATACCAGAATTACATCTCAAAAACTGAGTGACCCAAGGCTCATGACCTCTGCCTGTATTGGTGCTGGTATTTTCATCATGATTTCAATTGTGGCCAATCTCGGAGAAGTATCCTTTGAAACACTCCCCGTCCTTCTTCTGGTCCTGTGGTTCGCTCTCGGCTTACTGCTGGTCTACCTCAGTGTACTGGACGGATCGGAAGACATCATCACCCCCCTTCTCCTCTCTTCACTCCTCGTCCTCACCGGGTGTCTCTTCTTTTTTACCGCGGGACTGTTCATCACTATGGAGAAATACATCGAAGCGCTCATGGAGATTCTTGTTGGAGCCATCATTATCCGCTTCAGCCTCCATTATCTCGTAATCAACCGCACGAATCTGATCTTCGCGTCCCTCTCGGTTCTTGTGGGTTTACTCTCGGTGTATTCACTTTATATCGACCTTTGAGCTTGTTTTTTCTTATCACGCGCCTATAGGAGAGGGGTTGGGCGGGTGGGGGGGAGTGGAATGAAATGCAATGGAATGACACTGCGGGATCGCTATGGAAAATGGAAGGGGAGGAGATGGAATTGTGAAGTGGAGGGGGGAGAAGGAGGAAGGGGAACGCAGGAAAAAATGATGCTTCCTCACATATGATGTGCTTAAATTTGTTTGAAGAATTTTCAAACCTCAACTTTTTTCATTCCAATGAACGTTGTCATAATATCAGGGGTTTCAACATCAATATAGAGGGTAATTGCTTCCTTAGTTCGCTCGAGCAATTCATCCATTGTTCGTGCCTGGGTATGGCATCCTGGCAATTCCACCACCTCGGATATAAGATAGCCATCTTCTCCTTTTTCTATGATCACATTGAATGTTTGTGTCATATGATATTGACACCTCTTCGAATTTATATATCTTTTTAAAATATTTTCTGTCATGTAACAGCTAAAATGACCTATTTTTGTAACTCTAAAACTCCATAGAT
>CAZTGJ010000014.1:0-20621 GCA_964613025.1 uncultured Thermoplasmata archaeon
ATATGATCTTCGAAGTGATTTTCTCACTCGGAACTCAACTCGTTCGGAACTACTGGGTCACTTTACCGGACGTTTGTTGAATATAAGGTCGTCGGGAGTCGACGAACGTGGGTCCCATGAGCTCACGGGGTGAGGAGACGACACGATAATCCCACCCACTCCTTATAGATGGATTGGCGGACATTACACATATCGTAGGGAAAAGGTCTATTCCTCATTTCTCAGTAATAGTTAAGGTGAATTATTGAAGAATAAGAGAATTTCGGGCTTGGCATTTTTGGGAATACATTCATGGCCTGCCATGAATGTTTGGCGAAACTCTTGTATTGATAAGATATTTTTATCTTTATAGAATCCAAATAATTGAAGGGACAAATGTCAGGACAAATGTCCCCCGGCATTAACAGTACGTCATCACAGCTTATCGCTCCGGGTCCTGACCCATGCCGGGGAGGTTTGCGGCCTCGGGGTTGTCCCCATCCTCATTGGAAAAAATCCTTGGCGGGGGGCCCGTTACGAGACCATGTATGCCTGCAGTTGCAAGGAGTATCACTGATCAACCCCTTCTTCGAAGCAGGTATACTCAGTGAAGTTAGCAGATGGTATTAATGATTTTCGCGTCAAAATACGACGAATTGTTCGGAGATAGATGCATTTGTATGGGGGAGAAGGGGTGGGTGGAGTGGAGTGGAGTGGGGATATACAAATATGGGAGGGGGGCGGCGGTGATGCAAAATGTGAGGCGGGGAGTGGAATATTCAGAATATGGAGGGAAGATAGGGGGGAAATACAAGGTGTGGAAGAGATGAATAACTATGAATGCCGGAGGATGAGGTCTGCCAGTCCACAGGTTCCTTCCTCGGTGGTGCAGTTGAACACCGGATAATCGGGATACCCGGTTATTCTTTCACCTTTCCCGATCTCGTTTGCCATGATCCCCGAGAGAGCAATTATTTTCATCCCTCTTCCCACATCCCCCTCCCCTGTTCTATTTAATCCCCTCACTTCGAAGGTATCCTCCAGCAGTTCTGGTGATCTCGCAAGCACCACTCTGAGGATTCGCGGGTCATCATCGGTCAAACCTTCACAGATCAGGATGTCTGTGTCGTGGGGAACCACCCTCAATGCTTCCTCTAGTGAGTTTGTTCCCTCTGCCCCTCCTTCTTCCCCCTCCCTTTCCTCTGACTCCCCCTTCCCCTTATTCACTGAATTGTTCCTCTCGATGTATGCCAGCTCCCCTTTGGAGAGCGAGATAACGAAGTCCGCCCCAGCCTCCCCGTGCCTCCAGGTGTCCTTTCCCTCCACATCGATGGTAAACTTTGAGTGGCGCATGGATTTCAATCCGCCCACCTTGTATCCTCTTGCTTTGAACTGCCGGATCAGTGCCTCCGCTGTGGTGGTCTTTCCGCACTTTTTCAATCCGATGAGGGATACGATGATCATAGGTTTTCTCCGATTATTTTGTAACGTACCATTTCTTTTTCATTTTCCAATTAATATTCGTGGTGGGGAGAGGGGTGGGGGTGGAGGGGGGTGCAGGTGATGTGCTCGGCAATGGATTGTAGTCTATCAATGACAGAAACAAATTAGCAGTCGGGACCGGTATCAGGGGAAACAGCCAAGCTGGCAGTGTACGATCTTTATCCCCATTTCAGAGAGCATAGTTACAATTTTATTGCTTGGGAATTCGAGCTCTCGTGCAAGTTCCAGGCACTCCGCACAGGTGATAGTCTGGTCCTTTGCCCGCTCCCGAAACATATCCTTCACATCTTCGTTACTCATAGACATTTGCGTCATCCTCCTTTTTCAACATCGTTTCATTTAGCATTTTCTCCTCAAACAATACGGTGCCTTTCTTTCTTCCTTCATCCTCCGCTTATGAGGTGCATGATCTCCACCACCGCATCATCCGGGATCTTGGTCTCGGTGAACTTGCTCCTGGGAATGACCGTACTATTGAGTTTGACTACTACCAGGGGAAACACGAAGTTCATCCGCTTCATGAGCTTGGAAATGGTCTCCCCTTCCACGAAATCTACATTCCTGCTGTTCACTGTTATTGCCATGTTTTCCCCCCCAGAATGAGTTCCAGGACAATGTTTGCCTGATAATAGGCCATCATTCCCACTTTTGGTGCCAGGCATATCTCTTCATCACTTGACTTTGATTCCGGATCCTGCACAAGGAAAAGATTTCCCGACCGGATAAGCTTCAGCCGTTCCCCTCCCCCGATACCGGCGACTCCTGATGCAGCAACAATGGGCTTCTCAGGAAACATAGCGAGGGCTTCCTCGATGAGCTGGACCTTTTCCACAGCCGAATCAAGGGCTTCCACGATGATGTCCACATCAGAGAACGGTTCGGTCATCCTCCCCTTTTCGAGCTTCCTATTGATAGCCTTTACCCCACATGCCGGCACCGCTTTCTCGATGTTCATTTTCAGAGCGTCCACCTTAAAGTCACCGATCTGGTCAGGGTAATAGTACTGCCGGTTGAGATTGCTTTCCTCCACTCTATCAAAATCGACGATCACCAGAGAGCCAACTCCGGCCCTGGCCAGGGCAATGGCAGCATTGGAGCCCAGCCCCCCCGCACCGGCTATCCCCACAGTTGCGGATCGTAATCGTTCCGTGATGGCAGGGTCCTCCATAATGGTTCACCTTTTCATATGTGAATTGAAATCGTGGCACTACTATTACTAACTTACCACTGCCTACCACTTCTCCCAGTACTTCGGGTCGTCCGAAGGAGGCTGTTCATCACCCTGATAGTTTCCTCCCCACGTATTGAGACCTGCCACTGCATCCTCATCGATCGATTTCTGAAGCATCTCCAGCATCTCTGCTTCATCCCCGAATCCAAGAGTCTTCATCTTCTGTGGCGTGGGAACTCCATTGTGGGTCCATCCCCTTCTGTAGTAGACCGCATCGGCCAGCTTCTGATACTGGTTCCTGCGAAAGTCATGAAGGACCTTCATCTTCTCGGTAGTCCGCATGCGTTCCACCTCTTCTTCATTCATTCCGAGCTCCGTTACGAGCTGACCGTCGTACCGATCCTTCCGGGAGAGATATTCCATCTCCGTCACCGGACCCATGGCACGGTAAGGGATCCAGTCGTTGATTCTTCGTCCCTTCCCCTTCCAGACATTCATGGCACGCTGCCAGTTGTACACCCGCTCGCTCTGTTCGATGAGATTCTCGGGTTTGATGTCTTTGCCTGTGACCCCGCTCATGATGTCAGCGTAGTTCTGAACATGCTCCGGGATCTTGGCTGCGGTCATGGGGTCGTGCTTGGAATTGTCGGCGGGAACGGTATCATTCCAGGGAAGCTTACAGAGACCGGCCAGACCGAACCAGGTTCTCCAGATCGGGAAGTAGTGAAGTGCTTCTGCCTTATCCGCAAAGCTCGGGATCTGATTGTTCACCATATCCATGAATATGAGCCAGGCCTCGTCGTGCTGCGGTCCCTTGGAGGCCATACCATAGCCCCCCTGCTGAGCCAGGGATTCCTTGCACACATATTCCGAGAATTCCAGACCTTTGCACTCCATGCCGCAGTTCTCGATGAGTTCCGGATCTCCCCAGCCCTTTTCCTTGAGCCAGTCCTTCATTCTCCTGATACCCTTTGACGCCACCTGGATGAACTCTCCCTCATCACCACTGGCCATCCGATGCATGAACTCCATGATCGCCTCGGCATTCCCGAAGCTCAGTTCAAGTCCGTCACACCGCTCCTTGTTCAGGATCCCGTACTCGTACATCTCCAGGTAGAAGGCCATTCCGGTGGCAAAGGAGATAGTGTCGATACCATAGGTGTCGCAGTAGAAGTTCCATTCCACCACCCAATCAGGATCCCAGATGCTCATATTGGCACATCCTGCGGTATTCTCGTACTCGGGTCCGTCAACGGTGACCTTCTGACCCTTGTAGGGGCCGGTCCTAACTTTGAATCCATCAATTGCCTTGGAACAGGCCATAGTGCAGCCGTACCAGCATCCGTCGGGGATGACCTGGGTGAATCGCTTGTAGAAGTTTGGTGAGTGGAGGTTCGAGGACTTGGGGAATGTACCGAACCGGTAGTTCTCAGTGGGAAGGAGATCGTAGGCATCCATGACCTCCACGATGTTCCCGGTACCCACCACCCGCATGTTACACTGGGATCTGTCAAGGTCCCTGATCTGGGTGTGATGTTTGATTCCCACATTGGCAATGGTGTCCGGCTCAACCGGGTTGTTCTCGATCCCCGAGAAATTTTCTATTCTGGCAACGATCGCCTTCACCCTCTTGTTCCTCAGGACCGTACCCAGCCCTCCTCTGCCGTGCTGCTTGAGGCGGGGGACCTTTCTTCGGGGATCATAGAATGAGATGTTCAGACATCCCCAGTACGTGTGTTCCGATCCTTTACCTGCCGAGACGACCGTGACCTTCTGCCGTTCCTTATCGGTATCGCCGCTTGAATAGAGATGTGTGAGCTGATCTGCCAGGACATGTGAATTGGTCTCTTCGTAGGGGGCTGTCTCGATGGTGATCCTTCCATCCTTACCATCGATGAATATCACGACATCCTCCTCGGCCTTTCCCTGGATCTCAAGTGAATCGAAACCTGCAAATTTCATGTAGGGTGCAAAATATCCTCCGGCATTGGAGTCGCACACGATCCCTGTGAGGGGTGAGATGGTGGTGCTGAGACATTTTCCCATGCCTGAATACTGGGTGGTTCCGTTCATGGGTGCGCTGTTGAGCACAAGCTCGTTCTCTTCGTCGTCCCAGCTGGTATTCGCTTTCAGTGCATCCCACATGAGCTTGAGTCCGAACCCCTTTCCTCCGGTGAATTTCTGCTTCATATCCTCGCTCACCGGCCGCTCGCTGATCTCCTTGGTGGAGAGATTCACATAGAGGGTTCGGTTGTTGTACCCACGATCGATGGGATGCTTCTGGTATTGATAGTTCGACAGAACTCTGTGGCCACTCCTCAGTTTCTCAAGGTCCCATTCGTGTTTGGTGTTCCCGGTTTCAAATCCTTCTGCTGTCTTCAACGTAATGGGTTTGTGATCGTCACTGATACAGGTCTCCGGACCTCCGCTCATTCGCATACCCCCTGTTTTGCATAAATCTCCTCTTCCACATCTGCGATATTCACCTTTACCAGTTCAAGGGCATCTTCGGGACAGGAAGCCACACAGGCACCGCATGAAATACATTTGAAAGGTTCGATCGTATTCGGCGCTTTTCTCATGACCCCCCTGGGACAGAATGCAACACACGCCTGACATCCGACGCATACGTTCTTGTTCAACAGCACATTGCCATTGGGAACTCTCCGGATCGCCTGGACCGGACACGCGTCGATGCAGAGTCCGCATTGGTTGCAGTTTGTCATTACGAATCCTTGGCTGCTTTTAATGATCCGGATTGCAGAATGGTCTCCTCCGATGTTGTCCTTGAAGAGCATCTGGGAACAGGCACGCTCGCAGTCGTAATGTCCTCTGCATTTGTGTGGGTCGAATCTGATGATCTTTACCGTTTCCATTGTTTCACCCCTGCGGTTATTCATTATGTGATACTTCCAATTTCCTGATTCCCAGCAGTGACTGAGGTTTGGTATCATGAACGGGAAGCATTTTTTGGATTCAACGGAATGCGATAAATATTTAATTTTACCGTTATCGAATCACGGGAATCCATAAAACTCGTACAGTTTACTCCCCGCTTCTCCCCCCCGACTCTCTTCACCCCTCCTCCATTTCCATTCCCCCATTGTGCACTCTCAGTAATTCTGGCCCTTATCATTGGATAAACCCTTTTATTCTCTCAGCAGCAGTCAAACAAAAGTCATCCCAATTCGAAATCTTCTCACGACCCAATCGGCCAACCATTGAGGCAAATCCTCCAGCTTCCTGCGATCTTGTTCCGAATGAAGATACTGTCTCCACAGCTCCTTTCACAAATGCAGCAGGCTCCAGGTTCGATCTTCTGCCCACAAGTTCCAGTTTTTCCAGAACCACATTCACATCGAAATCCAGTGTAGTTATCATAGCTAAATCATACACATCTTTGAACCTTTCCCGTCCAAAAGGTTCCACCATGCTGAGCGCCAGAATCTTGTCAGCAACGAGATCTTCAATACTGGAGTGTATTATTTTCTCCCTTTTTCGTGGTTTCACATGGTCAAATATGAAGAACTCAGGAATTCTCATGAAAGGATTAAGTGCCGGAAGCCAGGAATGTTTGTAATTGATCTGAACCCGAATGCTCTTGGCTTGAATGGTCTTATCCCCCATCCGTTCAAGTTCACCGAAGCGGGAAGGCATCCTCCGGTTGAAGTTCAATGTACCAGTCCGGGTGTCTTCACCTTTGAACTCAAATGTCCCAAACTCGAATCCCTGTATTGAAGTGTGATTTCCTCTTTCCATTACCTTTTTGTTCAACTGAGCAATCCCTTCTGTAATGGAATGTGGATTCCCAATCGTTGCGTTGAAATCCAGATCAACCGATGCCCTCTGGTATCCTGATGGAAGATAGCTTTGCACGCAGGTCCCCCCTTTGAATACCAGCCAATCAGCTTCCGAGAGTAGAGATAATGTATCGGTATGCCAGAATGTGATCTCCACCAATCTCGCCGGAATTCCACTTTTCATTTGAATGTCCCTGAACACCTCCTGATTGATTTGATTTCGTTCCCAGGTTGTCACAATGGAAAGTATCTCCAGTCGTTCTGCGTGCGTTAATTCTACTCTCATTTTGCATTCCTCCGGCATCTCACTTGAATGTTCCTTTGATAATATTCCGGTTGAACCATGATTCACCCTCCCATCAACGTGTTATAGGCCTTCCCACCAGCTTCAACAAGATCGGAAATGAGTTTTGCGTCTAATTTTTTTTCTCCATCGATCACATCCTTGGCGTTAAGTGGAACGAGTTCCTTCCCTGCAGCTTTGTTCAATCCGCTTAACAAAATGATGAAGTCATCCCCAACACCATTGTCCTCAGCGATATGAACTAACGTGGAAATTTTTATACTGCCGTTCATGATATTTTGGAGTAGAAGGAGTGCGGTGACATACGTGGTGCAATCCTTGTATTGGTAACAATCAACAAGACCTCTTTCCACTGAGGCAATCCACACATTTGCATCGTAGATATCCTGGCGTGTTATGTCATCAGGAATACCTTCCGTCGGGTGCCATACCAATTCGGTGGGGGAGACAGCGAATAATGTCATAAGATGGATGGATGACTTAGCATTTGGATTGAGGACAGTGATGAGTGCGGAATCCTGGTCATGATCCACCGGGGGACCATTTTGACGGGCTGCGAGGTAACCAGTGATGTAGTAATCATTCCCAAATAATGTATCAATTCTATTGAGGAGGGTCTGCTGATTCATGAAGGAGACCATGGAAACAACGATATTGACGACATCATCATAAAATGGGAACGAGCTATCCATCATGACCTTCCCATTCACCTCTTTCACGGCACCAAGAGCTACAAGTTGCTCAACTTGATCGTAGGTGGGTCCGATTCCATTGCCAGAGATTTTAGAGAGCGCATGCTTTGTTAGTGGAGTTGGGTCAAGGCTTAATTGTTCCAATATTTTGATTTTTGTAGCTGTTCCAAGGAGCTGGACAAGGAAGCCTTTTTTTTTAAGCATACACAGGTCACTCCATAGAACATATAAATAGTTTACTAAAAAAAGTAAAAAATAGAAATTCTTACTTAATTAAGTAAACATTGTTTTGAGAGTGTGAATGGAATAAACATCTATGTCCTACTTTATTCGAAGAAGTCCTTCAGCACATCCCGTGCGGTCATCTCGATGGATTCCTCGCTTGTGAACTCGGGAACCCAGCCCAACTTATCGAGTTTCTCAATGGAGAGGAGCATGGTCTTCACATCCCCCTCTTTCCCCATATCACCAGGATAATTTATAAGATAGAACTCATATTCCACTAGTCCACGATCTCAAATGTCCTCAGATGCGTGATAATTTATAGGGGTTTTTCACATAAGATTGATGTTTTATCGATAAAAGTTTACATAACGTCAATTATTTATATGATTACCCTCATAATGCTGTGGATGTCTGGAGCTATTCTATGGCCAAATCATCGTTAGAAATTATCGAATCACGAATTGATGAATTGGAGATATTTAGTATTCGTGACGAGAACGGTCTCACCAATGGCAACGGTCTCACATACGGTAATGGTCTCACCTATTGTAAATGTCTCACATATGGCAATGGTCTCACCTATGGTAACGGCCTCACAAACGGTAATGGACTCACCAATGGTAACGGCCTCACAAACGGTAATGGTCTGACAAATGGCAATGGACTTACCAACGGGAACGGCTTAACGAATGGTAACGGACTTACCAATGGTAATGGTCTAACCAACGGAAATGGTCTTACAAATGGCAATGGTCTAACCAACGGTAATGGTTTGACGAATGGCAATGGACTGACCGATGGTGAAAATATCAAAAAGGGGATGTCGACATCCACCCTTCGCTGGCTCAATCAGCCCCATCACAAGCGGGGTCTCACTGTTGCAGCAAGCATTTCAGCAATTCTTCTGATCAGTCTCTCGATTTTTGTGGTCATCAATTCAGATGATACGAATAACATCTCCATTGATGGGAAATTCAGCGATTGGAATGGATTGCCCATGTTTTCCGATGTGTCGGATGAGGCGAATGAGAACATCGATATCACAATGGTTTCAATGAATCGAGATTCAATATATCTCTCATTCTTCGTTGAAACCAAAGCTGACATGTTCGAAGGGTTTGGTCTTGATGGTGATGTAGTGAGGATTTTCATTGACAGTGATGCAGAAACCGCTTCCGGTTTCTCGATCCATGGCATCGGAGCCGACTACCTGATCGAGTTATATGGAAGTGAGAATCGCATCCTATCATCGAATTATTACGAATATGACATCAACTACCGAATCGAGGAAGCTAGAGGACAGCATGATTGGAATGCATGGTCCCCAATGTTCGAGGTGGACAGTGCGGTGAATGGAAATCATCTTGAAACCCAGCTCTGGATCGATGAGATTGATATTCCCTCAGGAGTCGAACCCTCTGTCCATTTCCAGTGTACAGCCTATAAGGGCAGTCAGGACTTCTCACCGGTGATCAAGGAAGCCGGAGCTTTAAGCACTGATGTGATCAGCAAGATCAAAGGAAATCTCGCTCCCTCCGAAACGACTGAACTCCTTTCCATTACGCTCACTAATCATGGGATCAATCCGGTTTATGTGAACAGTCTGACCTTTTCACAGGAATCCACAGCTGTTGAATCCGATATCGAGAAAGCAACATTAACGATTGATGGTGTAACGATCCAAGGGTCATTCAATGGAAAAGAACTTATCTTTGACGGGTTTGATCTAACCATTGAGGATTTCAAGCATCTCAGCTTGCTCGTTACCCCTTCCGACGACGCAGTCTCCGGTCATGTGCTTTCCCTGGAACTTACAGAAGTAGTAACTGTAGCCGGCGTGAGTTACAGCAGTGATCAAGTGACGGCTTACATCTCAGACGCACCTACCATACCGGTGATCGATGGCCTCTTCGGCGAATGGACAGATCCCGAATTAGACGAGACGGGTGATGTGAACGATCCCAACGTGGATATCTCAGCCTACTACGCTCAGGAGCATCGGGAGGAGACCTATTTCTATCTGGAGGTGGTGGGGGATATTCTCCAGGGGAATGCGATCCCGTCTACCAGGGCAATGAACGTTCCATCCGAAGGGGGAGATTCCACTGGTGGGTCATTATCTGATGACGAACCCACGCAATCCTCGGGTACCCAGAAGGAGTCACCGTTGCCCGTAGATTCCGGTGAAGATATTGTGTACATCTTCCTTGACATCGTACCGAATCAGGGATATGAGAATGCCGATATTGGATTTGGTGCAGACCATATGATCGAGATCAAGGGGATCGACCGAGAACTTATCTCTGCGAAATATTGCAAATTCGAGGGGAGAGACCAGTGGGACTGGTGCTGGAAGTTCATGAAGACCATGGAAGCTGCATCGGGAATGAAGGAGATCGAGTCGGTGATAGATACCGTTCCCTTGAATGTTTATTACCATCTTGTGGGGTGGGGAGGGGGTGTGGATCGGAGTGAGGTACTCACCATTGATAATGAAGAGATTCCCCCGTCCCAGGGGAGCAGGGACACACCATCATGGCCTACGGAGTGGGGTGACAGGATAGTTGTCAACCCGGATGGTGGCAATAATGCATGGGATATCGTTAACGGCTACGGGCGAAATGATGCCCAGGGAAGCGGTGAAAATTTATATCTCAGGATGGAGATAGATGATGGTGATATTTCAGATGGTGAAAAAGGAATATATTATTGGGTATTTTATTTGGATACTGATTTTTCTGAAGAAGCTGATCATGCCGATTATCGGATTATTGTTCATGGAACCTCACCAACAGTTACCCTTGATAATTGGGGGGGCTCGACATGGAGCACTGTTTCAGGCTCAACAATTGAACATGGTGGGAGGTACGTAGACCTTGGACAAACCTATGCGGTCGATGCATACATAGACTTTGGTACCTCTCAAGGATTGGGCATGTCCTTCGAAACGGTCATAGCTATAAATTTCATGACCGTTGATACAGCACCTTCCACTGAAACATACTGGGCAACTCCGAGTAGTAACGGTGAAACAGTTCCATATTCCACTGACGCTGATGAGACGTATACCTGCTGGGGACTTGCCCTGGATGGTGTTGGCTGCTGGCCCACCAGTGAAGACTGGACTTACGCTTCACCCGATGATGGAGAGGACATTGGTGGAGGTGTGAATGACATCTTAAGGGTTGCATATTTTTCCCGAAACGAGAATCTCTGGTTCAGGTTGGAACTGGGATCCTCTCTGCTCCGTTCCACATTTTTCGCCATTCTTTTTGAATCCAGTGGTGATTCGACCTATGATTATCTCGTGGAGTGGGATACCTCGACACAGGCATCGGATCTGAGAAAATGCAGCGGTAGTACCTGGGCATCAATAGATGGTGACCACCATCGACAATTCGACGATTCATCGACGTTTATCGAGTGGGGCATACATGACGAAGATATTGGTGTGTCGGGTGGTATCGTTGATGTTATTGCAATCTCTGATAAAACAAATGATCCTTCGCCAACTGAATACAACAGCAATACATTGGCGGGCTTTGGTGATGATAGGGCCCCAGATTCTGGGGACTATACAATACCCGAGTTCACCGATATTGTGATCCCTATCCTCATCATCGTTGGTTGGCTCATTGTATTTCGGAGAAGATATCTCTCATAGGAACTGTCAGGTTCATCATGCTTGCACCTTAGAGTATCCCTTTTACGGCACCTTTCATTGCAATCCAACCATTAGTTTTTTCTCTACCATGGATCCAGGGAATAACCTCAGGAATCACATGTAAATCCGTGCCCCCCTCGTCACTCGCCCTTTGACATTTCCCAGACCCTACTGTGGCTATGTTACCTTTTCCAATAGGTCCTCCTTGCATGCCTAGAACTCCTGGGATGTCAGCAGCAATGATTTTTTTCACCGAATTCATTAAGTCCCTATTTCATGAATCCTTGTCCTGCTCGCTTTCATCAATAGATGAAAGAATATGAAATCGACACTTGGGAGACCCAACTACGTCCTATCTGGCAGTTGCTTCCACTCTCAGAAGAAGTCCTTCAGCACATCCCGTGCCGTCATCTCGATGGATTCCTCGCTTGTGAACTCGGGAACCCAGCCCAACTTGTCGAGTTTCTCAATGGAAAGGAGCATGGTCTTCACATCCCCCTTCCACCCCCTTCCCCCGTCGACGCCGCCGGTGTAGGAATATTCTACGTTCTCCAGCCCCATTGCACGTGTCACCGCGTTGGCTATGGTGGTCACATCGATGTAATCCCTGGATCCGATATTGAAGATGCCGTACTGGTCCAGATTGTGTTCGTAGGCATGCACCATGGCGTTAATGCAGTCCGAGATGTAGAAGTAGGATTTTGTCTGTTTGCCGTCTCCCAGTATCTCGAGCCCCTTCGGATCTTTCTTGAGCTTGTGCACGAAGTCGAAGGTCACTCCATGGGTGGATCTGCTCCCCACTACATTGGCGAATCTGTAGGCACAGGCTGTGATCCCGAAGTTATCGGCATAGGCAGAAATGAGCGCTTCACATGCCATCTTCGAAGCACCATAGATAGAGATGGGGACCATGGGACCGTAATCCTCGGGTGTGGGAAGGATCGATGCCTGACCGTAGACCGTGCAGGTGGAGGTGAATGCGATCTCCTTGACTCCACCCTTCCGCATTGCCTCCAGCACGTTGTAGGTTGTCAGAATGTTCTGTTCTACATGAACATAGGTATTCTTTACTCCGAGACGGACGTCCGGGTTGGCAGCAAGATGGAAGACGATGTCCACTCCCTTCAAGGCCTTCTCCAGAACTCCTTCATCGAGGATGTCCCCTTTGATGAACTCGATGTCACCCTTGTCAAGATGATGCTGGATGAACTCCAGTTTCCCTGCCGAGAGGTTGTCCACCACGACTACGTCATTCGCAAGACTCAGCCGGTCAACAAGATGGGATCCGATGAATCCCGCTCCACCGGTAACGAGGATGCGTTTCCCCTCAAGCTTAGGGGTCTTCCCACTCGACGGTTCCTTCGAAGCTGTCTGGTTCATCGGGTACCCCGGTTTCTTCACTATTTTTTAATGCATCGCTCCCGGAACCCGGGTCATCCCCGTCATTTTCCCCATATCCTCTATCATGATCTCCATCATTCCCAGATTCCCCATTATGATCTTCACGTTCCTCACCGAATTCTTCCGATGACCGGTACATGTCCTCGAAGGCATCCTGTTCATCCCGCTCCTTCTCCCCTTCCGCGATGGAATCCAGGCTTCGCTTCATGAGCCCGTAACCAACCACCATCCCAACAACCAGAAGGATGAGTGTTCCTGCTACTGCAGATCCATATGCCTCGAAGAATGGTTCCTGGTATTCCACGTCGGAAACATCGTACTCATGTCGTTCCAATGTGATCCGGGCATCCGTATACCCATCGGTTGGTTCCCCGAACCGCCAGGGACTCATGTCCGGGGAATAATCCTTTTCACTGAGCGAGATCATTGCATCAGGCATGATGGTCAGCTCCACTCCGATGGTATATTCGATGAGCGCTTCATTGAACTCATCCTCCGGGTTCGGGAAGGGTACCTTCACCCCGTCACCTTCCACATTGAAGTACCAGAACTTACCCTTGTTATCGGCTGCGGATCCCTCGGTGAGGGAAACCTCGTATCGTTTGTTCCCATCGATGTCGAATAACTGGGGAAGGATGTTAGAATTCCCGTCACCATCCCAGTCCAGAACCACATCGATCCGTCCGCCGGTTCCGAGATTGAGATCATAGGGGCTGTAATTGAGATCTATTGTTAGGTGGGTGGAAGCCTGGGGTATGAAAACCCGATGATACTGATCCGTGGCAAAGGACGTCGAAGAACCAGGATTCGACCCGTTGGTGAGCTGCCCCCACTCCCCCCGCCACGAAGTTACAAGGGTATCGGTCTCTTCCGTGATCTTCGCAGTGCCCTTGACTTCCCTCCATTCCTTGAGCGCATCGTCCACTGTTGCATCGGGTTCATCCTGCCGTATCTTTTCCAGGGTCAGGGCCACAGCCACCGCATTGTTCGCATTGATCATTCCATAGCCCTGGGCAAAATCCATGGAACGGCCGCTTGTTCCTTTCTCCCGGTCCGGAGGAACTCCATTTTTCCCGTCAAAGGGGATCATATCCCCGGTCATCTGGAGGATGTACTCCACCTCATGAATCAGGGTATCCGGGCGATTCCCCCATGACCGGTCGGGACCATTATAGGTGTCGTGATGTTCGCTCACCCGAAGCGAGGGTGCAGCCTGGAACAGAATGGCGGCAAGACCTGCAACATGGGGGGTTGCCATACTGGTACCGGATATCGCCATGTAGTACATGTCCTCGTCTATCAGCTGAAATTCTCCCAGCCAGGTTCCCCGGGGTCTGGTCGCCCAGATGTCCACTCCCGGGGCGGTGATATCGGGATAGGTGATATGTACCCCCTTCTGTCCGCGGGAGGAAAAGTTTGCCATCCCTTCTCCGTCGTGAGTGGCCGCAGCCACACTGATCACAGCCGGGATCTTGCTCTGCTGTGAGGTGGTGTCGCTTTCCCCGCCATGATTCTCCTCTCCTTCGTTCATGGCCGCGAAGACAACGAGGACATTATTATCATACGTGAGCTTGTTTGAGATCACGGTGATGGCATCGTTGGGATCGTAGTTACCGGAACCGCCCCACGAGTTCGATACGACCCTGATGTTGTCAGGATTGTTCCCGGGCTGTGAGTTATCATACACCCATTCAAGTCCTTCCAGCACTGCCCAATGAACCGGTGATTCGTCAGGGAATGGTACCCAGTCCCCTCCGAGCCCGATGAGGTTTGCTCCGGGAGCCACCCCGCGGTGCCGTCCTCCGGAAGCATCCCCGTTCCCGGCGACGATCCCGGCACAGTGGGTCCCATGACCATAGGATGTGTCCGAGTTCTGCTTCTCGATCCAGGGGTCATCGGCGCCGTTCTTGTGTTTGTTGTAGATGAGCTTCTCACCGTAGTCGAAATCAGGATGCTGGCCGTCGACCCCGGTATCAACGATGGCTACCGTCACGCCGGAACCGTCCAGACCCGAAAGCTGTGACTGGGGATTGAAATCGAAGGATTGGTATCCCCCATCCTTCACCTCAGCGGTCCAGGGTGTGGTTGCCTCCACCACGGATGTGGTCTCCGAGAGGGCAAGCTCGAACTGGTTGTTGTGCTCCATCCAGAAGGTTCTGGAGTAGGCTGACAAAGATAAGACATCCGACACCCTCCCCACGGCATAGACTGCCGGGATCGCGTGGAACTGATAGAGCACCTCGATATCAAGTCGATCAAGCTCCTTCAGATCACTCTTCTCGATCCGGTCCTTGAACTGGACAATGATCTCGATATCATCATCAAGCTGGCGGGAATTGATCTCCTGAAAAAGCAGGGAATCGATGACAGTGGTATCCGTTTCTCCCCTGGTTTGATGGGGGGCAGCAGGAAGTGTCATCATGATCATAGTGGCAATTGCAACTATTCCCATGAATCTGGAATAATTTCTCATACTAATTTGGGATTTGAGAATGTATATATAATTGTCGCAATTCTGATAATTATTCTATCCCCTGAGATCTGACCTTTCGGAAATTCATCCTAAAGAAAAATAGATATATGAATTCATTCAACTATGAAATCGCCCAATCACCTGGACAACTCAAAAACAAGGGAGACATCGAGTATGCTGAAGGATTTCAAACCGAAGGATATGTCATACATAATCATGATCATCGTGATCCTGATGTGTGTGATCGTATTGGCAATGGAAACGGTGGATGCGTGTTTTGCAATTTTATGTTTTATTGTCACGCTTATGGCCGGTCTGTTCTATCTCATTTTCTTTGATGTCGATTAATGTGCTGATATCGATTGGTCAATAGGAGTACTACAATAGGTAATCCGGTTTGTCAGCGAAATCCTCTAGGTGGGGTGTGGGGGGGGCAGGGGGAGGATGAGGATTAAATAGGAGAGTATTGGTAGAATGCATTGCAGGGTGGGGGAGCCAGGGGAGTGCATGCATGAGTGGTGGGTGAGTGAATGTAGGGGAAGACGGAGCTAATGTTAATAGAGGAGGGGGGGGGCAGGGGATGGGTGCATGGCTACGTGGAACAAGCCTGATCGTCAGGAAGGCAGGGTCAGGCGAACCATGGTGAAGACAATTCAAAACTGCCATTCCACATTTTTCCGCAGCAGCATGAATCCGATCACAAGACCTACCAGAAGGATTATGATCCCGGCAGTGATCGAACCACTATTCTTCTCCACAAAGGTTTCCTCTTTTTCCACTTCTGAGATCTCATAGACATTCCGTTCGAGGGAAAGGGTTACTCCGTCATATGATGCAGATCGCTCGCCAAACCGCCATGGGCTGGTGTCAACAGGATATTCTGTCTCGTCGAAGGTGTACTCTGCCTCCGGTTCGAAGGTCAGGAAGAGTCCGATGGTATACTCGATGAGCGCTTCATGGAACTCGTCGTCCTGGCCGGTATAGGGAACCTTGATACCGTCCCCTTCCACATTGAATGCCCAGTACGATCCTTTATGGTTCGCCGCAGGTTCCACGGTCAGATCCACCACATAGTGTTTGTTTCCGTCCACATCCCCACCCTGCGGAAGAATATCGTTATTCCCGTCCCCGTCCCAGTCCAGGGTTACATCGATCCGACCTCCGGTACCTGAGTCCACATCCAGGGGATTGTAGGCCAGATCGAACTGGAGCAGGGTCGCATCCTCGGGAATGAACACCCTGTGGGATTGATCGGTTGAATAGGAAGTATCCGAGAGGGGATTGGAGCCATTGGTGAGCTGTGCCCACTCTCCCCGCCACGAGGTGACCAGGGTATCTGTCGATTCGGAAAACCTATGAGTGCCAAAGATCCCGTCTTCACTATCCCCGGCAAGCACCAAAAGAGCATCGTCCACGATTGCCTCGGGATCGCTCTGTCTGAGATGTTCCAGGATAAGAGCCACGGCGATGGCACGGTCCGCGTTTACCATACCATATCCCTGAGCATAATCGAATTCCCGTCCACCCAAACCGGTGTCCTTGTCATCCTCGGCGGGAACTCCGTTCGATCCTGTTGGCTCCACCATGTCGCAGGTCATCTTCAGGATGTATTCCACCTCATGGATCCTGGGTTCGTGATCCGCTCCCCAGCTCCCCGGTTCCGCATTATCGTCCTCATGATGTTCACTAACCCGGAGCGAGGGTGCGGCCTGGAACAGGATAGCCACAAGTCCGGAAACGTGAGGTGTTGCCATGCTCGTTCCCGAGATCGCCATGTAGTACATATCCTCGTCAATGAGCTGGTACTCTCCCAGCCAGGTGTAGCGGGGCCGGGTAGCCCAGATATCCACCCCCGGTGCTGCAATATCGGGATAGGTTATCCAATCGTCCTTCTTTCCCCGTGAGGTGAAATTCGCCATTCCTCTCCCATTATGAGTAGTGGCAGCCACACTGACCACAGCCGGGATCTTGCTCTGCTGTCCTGTGGAATCGCTTGCACCATCGTGGTTCCCTTCACCCGAGTTCCCAGCCGCAAAAGCACATACCACATTGTTCTCATGGGTGAGCTTGGTGGTTATCACTGTGATAGCATCCTGCGGATCGTAGTCTCCGTCCCCACCCCAGGAATTCGAAACGACCCTGATGTTGTGAGGATTGTCACCGGGTTTGGAATGGTCGTACACCCATTCCAGGCCATCCAGAACCGCCCAGTAGACCGGGGTCCAGTCCCCTCCCACGCCGATGAGATTGGCACCGGGAGCAACCCCTCTCCGCTGCCCACCTGACGCATCCCCGTTCCCCCCCACGATTCCGGCGCAGTGGGTTCCGTGTCCGTAGGTCGTATCCGTGTTCTCCATCTCCACCCAGGGATCGTTGGGTCCGTTCTTGTGCTTGTTGTAGATGAGCTTCTCTCCATAATCCAGGTCAGGATGCTGTCCGTCCACTCCCGTGTCCACGATGGCAACCGTCACTCCGGTTCCGTCCAGTCCGGCAAGCTGCGACTGGGTGTTGAAATCGAAATCAACGAAATCCCCGTCCTGAACCTCCGAGGTCCACACCTTGTTCGCACTGATGACCGTGGTGGTCTCCTGAAGCATGAACTCGTTCTCCTGGTTGTACTCGATCCAGTAGGTTCGCTCGTACCCTGAAAGTGCAAGGATGGCCTGAACCGTTCCCTGTGCATAGAACCCCGGGATGGCATGGTACTCAAGGAGGATCTCGAAGTCCAGCCTCTCCAGCTCGCCCCGATCCCGATCCGTCACACCATCATGGAACTGTACGATGATCTCAACATCATCATCCGATTCAAGGGCGGTGATGTGTTCGAAAAGGTAGGAGTCGATCGTCGATAGATCGGCTGATCCCTCTGATGTTCCGGGGCTCATGGGAAGAACCATTATCATGGCGATCAATAGGACAAGAAGGGTTGATTGTACCGTTCTCCGTATCATAGTGGGATTGGTGTTGACACGGTATTTATATTTGTCGCCAGGGAGGGAACAAAATCCAATGAAGGACCAATTTTCAGCTACGGGATCTGCCGTTCCGACTACTCTGTCATCACATCGATCCAACCCTCGATCCAGTCATCGTAGTTGGTCTCCAGGTCTGTGGTTTCGATGGACAGGTTCGTATCCGTTGTCACTGCATATTGGTAGACCTCGGGAAGCTCAACATATTGATTCACCGGGTACATCCAGTTGTTCAGTGGGATCTCCTTTTGGAAATTCGATGAGAGCATGTATTCCATGTACTTCTCCGCAGCCTCACGATGACGCGCGTTCTTTACGATCCCCATCCCCTCGATCTGGGCGAACCCCCCCTCCTCCATGATGATCGCTCCGGAACTGTTGTCATCGTAGTATGCAATGGAATAGGCGGTATCCGTAGCATAGCTCACCACCATGGGGGCTTCACCCTGGGAGTACATATTGTAGGCCGAATCCCAGCCGGAGGTTGTGTGGAAGATAGTATCATCCAGATCCCTCCAATAATCCTGGTAGGTGTAATTCCCCTCATCATCGAACGCCGCAATGGTCCAGAGGAGGAATGCCACTCCGGTGGATGAGGTCCTGGGATCCTCCACTATGAGCGTATCTTTGTACTCCGATTTCACCAGGTCACTGAAGTTAGCGGGGACCGAGAGGTTGTTGTCTTCGAAATACTGTTTGCTGTACACGATGGCGATGTTCCCGTAATCGAAGGGGATCACATGGTGGGTGGAGTCGAAGATCAGGTGGTCGGGGATCACACTGATATTTTCGGGAGTATAGGGGTCGAAGATCTCATGCTCCAGCGCCTTCACGATGAGGGAATTGTCCACCCCTACAATGATGTCGGCAACAGGATTCTCCCGTTCGTTTATCGCTTTGCTGAGCACCATCCCCGCGTCACCGAAGGTATAGATCTTCACATTCAGACCAAACTGGTCCTTGAAACCCCTGATCGTAGCATTGTACAGTCCATAGGAGGTGAAACTGTCGTATGCATAGATCACCAGATCCGGTTTTCCAGCTTCCTCCTCCTTTTTATCGATGTAGAGTTCATACGATACGGCTATGCTCACAACGAGCACGATCATAACAATAAGCATTGCATAGATTTTCTGATTCTCTTTCATTTTTCATCACCCTTATTCAGTTTGAGGGTACTCATCACCTTTTCAACCACCTGGGGAGCGGTCTGACCGAACACATAGGTGCATGGTTCGATGCCAAAATCCCCTGAATCCACAATGAACTCCTGCCCGTTCCACACATCCGATGCCAACAGATCTTCCAGTGTCGAATGCGTTGTTCTGTCCAGGTACACGGTCTGACCCGGAATTTTCTTCAGAGATTGATCCATGGATGGGTCGTACCTGATATTCATCACCGCACGGATACCCGGGTTCTTCTTCATGGATGCAAGGAGAAGGGAGGAAAGATGACGGCTCACACCGAACTCGGGCGGAGCAAGGGTTCGTACTCCCTTGGCCAGAGGTATCAGCCTACCGGGAATGGCGGCGATATCCATAGAATTCTCAGCCTCACTCACCGCCTGGGCGATGTTGATCCTGACCTGGGGGGAGAGGGATTCCACATCCATCTCCTGGAGCGTGTTCACCGCCTGATCGATATCATTCAGGACATTGAATCGCTCCCCCACTTCCTCCTGACTTCTGAGATTCATGCACACGGAACAGTGGTCAACCGGATGGTGGGCACACAGATTTCCCTTTTCCTTGTAGGTGAAGCACCATTTGCAGACAAGGGCAACGATAGCCGCTCTGTCTGCTCCATGAGAAATGAGATGTGCAGCTTCCTGGGCCAGATCCTCGGCTTCCGGGAATGATTCTATCGGGAAGGGTCGGGTGAGGTATTTGCTCACCATGGCCTGGCTCACTCCGAGCGCCTCTGCAATAGTTGATTGTGACCAATCCATTCTGACCAGTTTCCTGGCTACCATGGATCGTACCATGGGGAGAATGCGGTCGTTTACTGATGAGCATGGTGGGATCATATTACCAGGTTATTGCGAATAATAACCGACTATTTAACGATTGCGGACCAATTATAAAAAGCAAAAAATATTGATTTAGCATCACGACAATGCAACGATTCAGTGGGGGGGGCGCGGGAGCCGAAATGCGGCAGTTGATAGGGGAGGGGATAAAGGAGGGGGGAAGGGGAAAGCGAGAGAAGGAATGGAGTTATATGGGAATAAGAATGGAGTAAGAGGGAGGAGGTGGTGGTGGGGAAAGGAAAGGAAAGGAAAGGAGAAACCTTGTTGGGAAGGTGGACACTTGAACGATCATGCACCCGGGGGGCAACGGAATGGGAGGTGATTGAGCAGGGTGGGAGGTGGGATTCTGCTCAATTGTCATGTAACAGCTAAAATGACCTATTTTTGTAACTCTAAAACTCCATA
>CAZTGJ010000015.1:0-20139 GCA_964613025.1 uncultured Thermoplasmata archaeon
ATGTTATATGAGGATCTATAGATTCGAATACCAGCTCCATCACATTTTGAACAATCATTACTGTCAATGGTGTTATTGTGGGATCTGATTACATGTATGCCATAACCATCCTTTGCTGAACATACGTTATCCCAAATGGTATTATTATTGGAATCATTCTCTAGGACAATTCCATAGGTTCTTGACTCGGTGCAGTCATTGTTGAATATCCTGTTAAAACAGGAATATTCGAGATCTATGCCAGTATCACATCGTAATGTATTATTAAATATGGTAGTATTGTAGCTTCTATAAAGGTTGATACCTGATACTTCATCGGATTCAACGCTATTGTTGGATACAGCGCAATACTCTGCATTTGATAATTCAATGGCCCTCCACCATTTATTTGATGAGAATATGTTTCTGTAAATATTTGTATGATTCGAAATGACTTTTAACCCGGTTCCACTTTGATTTCCGAAGTCCTCCCCTGTAATATTGAGTCCGGTCACATTTACCCAATCAGCAGTGACCTTCACAGCATATCCCACAAAACGGCTGAGAATTCTAACTGATCCATTTCCTTGTCCTTCGAGATTTATCGATCTGTTCACAATGACACTTTCATGATAAATTCCATCAGAGATCAAGATCGTGTCGCCATTTTCACTGCTATTTATAGCATCCTGAATTGATTTGAAATCCCCACCTCCATCGTCATCCACAGTTATTATTCTTGCTTCCATGTTTCCTGTTGAAAAGAGAATTATGAATAAGATGAAGAATAAGATACAAAGGGGTAACCTTATTATTGAGGATATTGGTGTACAATTTTCATGATAATTTAATGCCCATTTGATGTCAACCATGCTACTTTTGAAATCATTAGGTGGTAAAAATAAAGATTGTAAAAAGTGGGAATATAATTCCCATATAACCTCTGACTTTGATGTCATATAAGTCATCATTATACGGGACATTTGTTGAAAATATCAATACGCAGATTTCTACAATTGGGTTTTGCCGGAAAAAATCCCCCATGCCTGATCACAGCGAAGACTTTCCGGGAGGTAGGGGAATATTACGCGTTAGCTTCTGGGATGGATAGGAGAAAGACAGCAATGAGGGCAGGGTATTCCATCACTCAGCACCCCTCATCAATTATCCATAGTTCACTGAAATCATGATTACCAACCCAATCCCCCACCTTCCTTGGGATATGTAGGCCCGTACGTGTTTTAATTGTCAACTCTGTTTCGTCTCGTGGAAATGTGGTGGGGAGAAAAGGGGGGGGAGGGGGATTGAAGTCCAGGGTGATGATTGCTCAATAAAACACATAATGCACACTCCGAGCATTCAAGACCACCAATCAATAAATCCGAGTAATGCATATAATCCGTAAGATCCGCGTTCCCCGTAGTCGTCAATCCACACAAATCTTAATTAATGAATATGCCGAGCAACCATCAAATCAGGAATCCCAATCGGCCTAGCCCCGGGAGCACCATCATGAGAATTGCCACACTGTCAATGGAAGGATCAGAAACAGCAGGGATCGTCACTGATGCAGGGGTTGTCCCCATTAAGGCGGTCAACAACGAATTCGGTACTTCCTGGCCCGTTGATGTTTTTCAGCTTATTCTGACCGGTCAGCTTCGGAAGCTTACCCAATGGCATGACAATGAGGGAAGGGACCTCATTCGGAGATCCTCCCATCTCGCAGTTCCAGCAGACGAAGTACGATATGCACCCCTATTCCGGAACCCCGGTAAGATCTGGGGGATCGGTCTGAACTACCGGGAACATGCCCATGACCTCAACGAGCAATCCCCTACAAGCATTCCAGCCAGCTTCATGAAGCCCGCTACCACTATCATAGGGCATGGGGATGCCATCAAATTGCCGCGGCAGTCTGAAAGGACCACCGGGGAGGCGGAACTGGGAGTCGTTATCGGAAAAGCTTGCAGAGATGTACGACCGGAGGACTGGCTCTCGGTGGTTGCGGGTTTCACTCTGGTGCTCGACATGACCGCAGAGGACATCCTTCAGCAGAATCCAAGATACCTTACCCTCTCCAAGAGCTTCGATACTTTTCTCAGCTTCGGACCCCAGTTTTTCACTCCAGATGAGGTTATCGATATCTCCAACCTCATTGTTTCAACGGTTCTCAATGGTGAGGTCCATGCTTCGAATACCATCTCCAACATGACCTTTCCCCCCGACTACATTGTGTCCTTTCACTCCGAAGTAATGACGCTATTACCGGGAGATATCATCTGTACCGGAACTCCGGGGGCGGCGGTCCTTCGTGACGGGGATACGCTGGCTTGTCGGATCGATGGATTTCCAGTTCTTGAAAATAGAGTGCACGATTTGAAATCAGTATCGTGTGAGGGTAATGTTATGGATGCGAAAATGGAATATAGGTGATTTAGAATCATATATGTACGTTGAAATCATTATTATCAGAGTGTGCTGTCATGGATACAAAAAAATTCTACCTAGGGATCGACGCAGGGACCACATACGTAAAAGCGGTGATAGTGAATGATAGCAAAGAGATAATCGGTACCTTTGTCCACCCGACCGGAACGGACCACGCCGACTCCCTGAAAACGGTGGGGGGGGGGGTGCTGGAAGCCGCGAGCATTACGAAAGAGGCACTAGCTCATACCACGGCAACAGGCTTCGGAAGGGACACGATCGAATTCGCCGATTCCACGAAAACCGAGATTAGCTGCCACGCACGAGGAGCCTACCATCACTTTCCACAAGCGATCACCATCATTGATATCGGGGGCCAGGATACCAAGATCATCCAGCTCGATGAGAGCGGGAAGAGGATCGGCTTCAAGATGAACAGGAAATGTGCGGCAGGGACAGGTGCATTTCTGAATGAGATCGCCCAGAAGCTTGAAGTCCCCCTGAATGAGCTGAACTCCATGGCAATGGGGTCGGACCTGAATTCCCCTCTGAGCAGTTTTTGTACGGTCTTTGCAAGCACGGAAATACTTCAGAGGATGAAGGACGGGGAAAGAATAGAGGACCTGGTCCGGGGTGCATATGAATCCGTGATCCGCCGTGTGATCGAGATGGAAGAGCTGGAGGGAACGATAATCATGACCGGAGGTGTGATCGCGTATCATCCTATCATAGCAGAGATTTTAGGAGGCCTTCTCGACATGAAAATCAGGACGCCTCCACTTCCGCAATTGACCGGTGCGCTGGGTGCCGCACTCTTCGCCAGACAATCCCAATGAGGCGTGCAGGAAACTATAAATATCTGATTTCATTCCTCTCATGAATGCCACGGTCCACCATCAAAACAGGCTTTGATTTCATTTTTGCCATGGCAGATTATAACATGACGCAGCGCAACAGCACACAAACGTTATCCAATCATTTTCGTATGGAGGCTGAACAGTGACATGGCTAAATATGGGAGAGATGATCAGAGTAAATGCAGCAAAATATCCTGGCAAACTTGCACTGAAAGATGTGCGAAGGGAACTAACATTCAAAGAGTACGACATCAGAACCAATAAGCTTGCCAACGGCCTTCTGAAGAGCGGACTGAAGAAGGGGGACCGGTTTGCCATCCTGTCCAACAACTCTCTGGAGTATATGGAGGTGTACGGGGCTGCGGCAAAAGCCGGAGTCGTTGTTGTTCCCCTGAACTTCCGTCTTCATCCCGACGATCTTCTCTATATTGTAAAAAACTCGGATTCCAAGATGCTGCTCATCGAATCAAAATATGTGGAACCCACTGTGACCTACTGGGAGAGAGTGGAAGAGAGAGGGATCGATGCCATCCCTCACGTCTTCATGGGCGACAATCCTCCGGAAGGCTGGCTCACCTTCGAGGCCCTCGTTGCCCTGGGTGATGAGACTTATCCCGAAGCACGATCCGATTTAGGCCCGGATGCCGATTCGGATGTATCTGCTTGTTCTGATTCTGATTCTGCCCTACACCCCGATCCCGAGGATCCCTGGGTCCTTCTGTATACCTCAGGAACCACCGGCAGGCCAAAGGGTGTCATCCGATCTCACCGTTCCTATGTGGCATTCTTCCTGGTGAACGAAGCGGAGTTCTCATTCACACCTCTGGATTACGGCCTCATCCTCATGCCCCTCTCCCACGTTAATTCCACGTTCTATTCCTTTGTGTTCACCTACCTCGGTGCACCGGTCTACGTTCATCGGGAGTTCAACTTCGATCCCGCTGAGACACTGAAGATCATCCACGACGAGCAGATCACCTTCACATCCATGATCCCCACCCACTACAATCTGATCCTCAGTCTCGGAGAAGAGAAACTGGAAACATTCGACCTGAGTTCAATGACCTCCCTTCTCACCTCCTCCGCCCCTGCCACGAAAAAGATGAAACTGGATGTTATGGCACTCTTCACCAACGCCAAGCTCTTCGAGGCCTATGGTTCAACGGAAGCCGGCCTTGTAACTGTCCTGAGGCCCGAGGACCAGATGAAGAAGCTGGGTTCGATCGGTAAGGAGTGCATTGGACTGGACTGCATACAGATCCTGGACGAAGAGGGAAATCCCACCCCTGTGGGAGTAATCGGAGAACTGTTTTCACGGGGCCCACAGATGTTCGACGGATATCACATGCTTCCTGAAAAGACGAAATCAGCTTTCCGGGGCGAGTTCTTCAGTGCGGGAGATATGGCCATGAAGGACGAACAGGGATTCTATTATCTGGTCGATCGAAAGGCCAACATGATCATCACCGGAGGGGAGCACGTCTATCCCTCGGAAGTGGAGAAGGTCATCATTACCCATCCTGATGTGATCGAATGCGCGGTGGTAGGACTCACGGATCACAAATGGGGAGAAGCGGTTACTGCGATCTCTGTTCTGAAGGAAGGTGTCACCCCCTCGGATGAAACGGCCCAGGAGATTCGTCAGTACTGCGACGGGAAGCTGGCGCGGTTCAAGAAACCGAAGCGTATCATCTTCATCAAATCCGAGGATGTCCCAAGGACAGGATCCGGGAAGGTAATGCATCGTATACTTCGTGAGCGATTCAACCTCGAGAAGGACAACATTTAAATTCGACTCGCACACGTGGGGATAGCGAAGGACCCTATATCAAATTCGGCATGAAGCCAACCGCTCACAATTCGCATCAATATCAACCTACTATCAATGGTTTCATCATCATTCGCACATAATCATCCATATCTCACATGATTCAACATCATTCGCATGTAATCATCCATATATCACATGAATTCACGAACATCTTTCAAACCACAGGAGCGACTAGCTATGGTTGATTATACATTTACGGAGGAACAGGAACTATTCAGGGAGAGTCTGCGGGAGTACTGCAACAAGCATATCCTGCCGCTCACCGAGAAGCTGGAGGGCGCCAAGGAATTGCCCATGAGTATCATCAAAGCGCTTGCCGACTTCGAGCTGCTGGGAATGATGGTTGACCCGGAATATGGAGGGCTCGGACTTGATGCAGTGACCACCGGAATCGCAGCGGAAGAACTGGCAAAGACAGATCCGAGCTGTGCCATACCGGTATATTTCCTTGTGGTGAACTCCTGGGCTCATGTCATCGATAAGTACGGGACAGAAGAGCTCAAAAAGGAAGTCCTTCCGAAAGCACTGACAGGAGAACGTTTCCTGGGTATTGCCACCACTGAATCAGACATCGGATCCGACCTCGGGAATATGGTGACCAGGATCTCTGCAACGGATAATGGTTACGTCATCAACGGCGAAAAAACGTACATCAGCGGAGTGGCGGAGGCCATGAAGTACGGCGGGGGACACGTAACTCTTGCCAGAATGAAGCCCGAGCTGGGGACCCGGGGGATGTGCATGTTCTATCTCCCCATCGACAACGATCCGGGCATCACACCTACGTATTTCGAGGAGTTCGGCAGGGAGGGGATATCCTGCGGTGGTTTCGATATCAAGAATGTCGAGATACCCAAGCACTATCTCTGCGGTGAGGAGAACAAGGGATTCTACTACATTCACGAGGGATACGAGCTTGCCAGGGGTCTTATCGGTCTTGTCTGCGTAGGGTCTGCCACAAAAGCACTGGAGAACGGTATCGCCTACATCAAGGAGAGGAGAGCATTCGGGAAACCCATAGGGAAGTACGAGGGCATCCAGTTCAAACTTTCCGAACATCATGTCAGGATCCAGGCACTGAAGGAGCTGACCCTCAAAGCCCTCTGGACTTACGACAGGGAAGCAGAGGGAAAAGCCACCAGAATGGAAGTGAGCATGGCCATCGCCATGTCGAAATCCGTGGCTTCCGAATGGTCTTTCAATGCCATCAACGACGTAATGCAGTGGCAGGGAGCTTTCGGATACACCATGGAATGCCCGGATACCAAGGCATTGAGAGGAGTCCGGTCATTTTCTCTTGCCGAGGGATCGGCAGAGATCATGAAACTTATCGTGGCACGGGAGCTGTTAGGGAAGGAATTCCTGGCCTACCGCTGATTATGATCTGGTGGTTCCCTTCATGAGAATCATTGTCTGCATCAAGCAGGTACCCGATACCACAGAGGTCAGGATCGATCCCAAGACCAACACCCTGATCCGTGAGGGGGTACCAAGCATCCTGAATCCCTACGATCAGTTTGCCCTGGAAGAAGGCATCCGTGTCAGAGAACTTGCCGGTGGGGGAAAGATCACTGTCCTTACCATGGGTCCGCCCCAGGCACGAACAGCACTGGTGAAATGTCTTGCCCTGGGAGCTGATGATGCTATTCTCCTCTCGGATCGTGCCTTTGCCGGAGCAGATACCTGGGCAACGGCCCTCACCCTGTCACATGCCGTCCGAAAGATGGGCGAATTCGATCTCATACTCTGCGGACAGCAGGCCATCGATGGCGACACGGCCCAGGTTGGACCCGAGCTCGCCGAAAATCTGGGATTACCCCAGGTGACCTATGTCGAGGAACTCAACGGCGTTACAGGAAACAAGCTGGAGCTCAGAAAACAGATCGAGGACGGCTATCAGCAGATCGAGGTTCAACTTCCTGCCCTTCTGACCCTGATGCCTTCTACATCCTTCGAACCCGGGATCCCTCCCATGAGCGGGATCATGAAGGCCAAGCGAAAACCATTCGATATCTGGGATGCGGAGGCCATCGGCGGTGACCCAGAGACCCTCGGATTGGAGGGATCCTTCACCCAGGTGGTGAAGACCTATCCACCTCCCTCCAGGGGAGAAAGCATGATCCTGGACGGTAGCCCTGAAGAGACAGCATCCAAGCTGGTTTCATTCCTTGTGAAGGACGGAATTATCAAGGAGAGGTGATGCGGTATGGAAATACGAATTGTCGAAGATGTCTGTACCGGATGCGAACTCTGCATCAAAGCCTGTGCCTTCAATGCCATCTCCCTGGTGAACAAGATCGCTGTCATCAATGAGAACTGTACCCTATGCGGCGCCTGTGTTGATGCATGCAATTTCGAAGCTATCGAATTCAACAGGCCGGCCGCAGCTACCGATCAATCACAGGAAGATCTTGCGGCATACCGGGATATCTGGACCTTCGTGGAGCTTTCCGGAAACGATGAGGTGCGGAAGGTCAGCCTGGAACTCCTGAGCACGTCCCGTGAGATCGCGGATACCCTGGATGAAAGGGTAGGTGCCGTTGTCCTGGGGGCCGATCCCGGGAAGCACTGCGATGAGCTTGCCGCTCATGGTGCCGATGTGATCTACCTTGCAGAGCATGATTCTCTCGGAGAATACAGCACCCGACATTATTCCAGAGTCATGACAGACCTGATCACAAGCCATAAACCAAGTGTCGTTCTTTTTCCGGCAACCCACCTCGGACGGGATCTGGCACCCCGGGTGGCTGCCAGTGTGGGCACCGGTCTGACTGCGGACTGCACCGGCCTTTCAGTAACAGATGGACTGTTGCTCCAGTCACGCCCGGCATTCGGCGGAAACATCATGGCAGATATCATCTGTCCGAACACCCGGCCTCAGATGGCAACCGTTCGACCCAACGTTCTGAAGGTCAATGAACCAATATGCGATCCAAGCGCAGGGATCATTCGTGTCCCGGTTACCCTGGCAGAAGAGGACGACCCCCGGGTCGTTATCAAGGATGTCATCCGGACCATTGTGCAAGGGTCCAGAAATCTAGAAGAGGTCGATATCGTCGTTTCAGGAGGGCGGGGATTGGAGTCCTCGGATAACTTCTCGGTGCTCGAGGAGCTTGCGGAGACACTTGGAGCCGCAGTGGGAGCCTCAAGAGCCGCAGTGGACGCCGGATGGAGGCCGAGATCCGATCAGGTAGGACAGACCGGTAAGACCGTTTCACCCAAGCTCTATATCGCCTGTGGGATCTCCGGCAAGATCCAGCATCAGGTGGGCATGAAGGGATCCGACATCATCGTTGCCATCAATACCGACCCGGAAGCACCTATCTTCAATATTGCGGATTATGGGATTGTAGGGGACCTTTTCGAAATCGTTCCTGTTCTGAACAGTGAGATACAGAAGATCGCAGGCCTGGAGCCGAAGGATGATGATTCGAATTGCTAGGTCATGTGTGATGGTCTCATGAAAAAACACATTCATTAATGGAAGAGGATAAGAAATTCATCAATATAAGAGAAGAACAATATCATCAACATAAGAGAATAAGAAAATAACAACACAAGAGAATTAGAAATTCATCAATACAAGAAAAGAACAATATCATCAATATAAGAGAATAAGAAAATAATAATACAAGTGAATAGGAAATTCATCAATCAAAGGAAAAACAACATAATCGAGAAAAGGGAAGAACAAAAATACCATGAAACACTCTTAATAGATACTTCTCCGGAGGAATGACATGAAACGAACGAGAATGACAATCGACACAGATACCGGGCATGTGAATATCAATCAGGGAAGATCACAGGTTCAGGGGAGGGGGGCGTGAGCATGGTATTCAAAGAGACCTACATCCCCTACGGAGGATACTGGAGTACACCATTCTGCAAGTGGCAGGGAAGTTTTCAGAATCTCCATTCCATTAAATTCGCAGCCGAGGTCGCCAGGGGATTTCTGGAGGAAAAATCCATTTCCACCAAGATCATCGACGAACTGGTCCTTGGTATGACCATCCCACAGATGCATAATTTCTATGGTACTCCCTGGCTTGGTGCGATGATCGGCGCTGATCATCTTACAGGTCCAATGATCGCCCAGGCCTGTGCAACAGGGCCCAAGACCATTTCCTACGCTGCGCAGGGGATCGAGACAGGACAGCATTATACATCCCTTGTGATATGTGCCGATCGATGCTCGAACGGACCTCTGCTGGCGTATCCCAATCCACAGGCTCCCGGAGGGAACATGGATAAGGAGAGCTGGGTATGGGATAATTTCGCTTATGATCCATGGGCAAGGAACTCTATGCTGCAGACTGGGGAGAATGTAGCCAAGGAAGCCGGGATCACCAGGGAGGAGCAGGAAAAAGTTGCCCTCATGAGGTACAGGCAATATCAGGATGGCCTGAAGGACGATCGGGCATTTCAATGGAGATACATGGCCATTCCGATTCAGGTTCATGACAGATCTGGAAAGCACATCATACGAACCGTTGAGAAGGACGAGGGAATATTTCCCACAACCGAAGAGGGGCTGAAAAAGCTCAAACCTGTTCTTCCCGGCGGCACCATCACCTTTGGATCCCAGACCCATCCGGCAGATGGGAACTGTGGAATCCTCGTCACATCAAAGGCAAGGGCCCTTTACCTCAAGCGCCGTGAGGATGTGGAGATCAGAATAATGTCCTATGCCGAGAGCAAGACAAAGAAAGGACATATGGCCATGGCTGTCGTTCCTGCTGCAAAGAAGGTTCTTGAAGACGTGGGGATATCAATATCCGATGTTTCTGCAATCAAGACCCACAATCCTTTTGCTGTGAACGATATCTACCTGAGCAATGAGATGGATGTGGACCTCAAGGATATGAACAATTATGGATGTTCCCTTGTCTACGGTCATCCTCAGGCCCCCACCGGGCTCAGGCTCATCATCGAGCTCATCGAGGAACTGGTGGAGAAGGGCGGGGGGTATGGACTCTTCGCCGGATGTGCTGCCGGAGATTCGGGAGCTGCAATGGTACTCCGGGTGAACGTGGAGTAAATGGGAGCCGAATAATAAAGGGCATACGGCGTGAACGATAAGAAAATTCAGTGACGGAAGAGGGAAGAACATGAAGTTTCAGAAAATTGGAATAATCGGAGCAGGGACAATGGGAAGCGGGATTGCTCAGAAGGTAGCCCAGGAAGGGATACCGGTTGTCATGCTGGATATCGAGGAACGCTTCGTTCAGACGGGGATGGAGAACATCCGGAAAACGCTTGATGCCGCAATTCAGCGACGCATCTTCTCACCGGAGAAGGCGGACCGGTTCATGGGCATGGTCACCGGCACCACACAGATGGAACAGGTGAAAGATGCGGATATTGTCATCGAGGCAATCTTTGAAGATGAACAGGTTAAAAAGGAACTATTCGGGAAGCTCGATAGTATCTGTGACGAGAAAACAATCCTCGCCACGAATACCTCATCATTTTCCATCGACAATCTTGCAGCATCTGTTCGGCGAAAGGATAGGTTCGTCGGTCTTCACTTCTTTTATCACCCGGCAAAGAATCGGCTTCTTGAGATCATTCCCGGAACGGACACAAGTGATGACACCATGGAAAAATCGCATGGATTCTCGAATATGATCGGTAAGAATGCTATTGCTGTGAAGGATGCCCCTGGATTCGCAGTCAATCGATTCTTCGTTCCCTGGCTCAATGAAGCCGCCCGCATCTATGAGGAAGGAATTGCGAATATACCCACCATCGATGATGCGGCAAAGCGTGCCTTCAGTATCGGGATGGGCCCCTTCGAGCTCATGAACGCCACGGGTATTCCCATTGCCTATCACTCCACGGTGACCCTGGGAAACGAACTCGGGGACTTTTACGGTCCAAGTCGAAGGCTGAAAAAACAATTTGAGAAAGGGGAACCATGGGATACGGATGGCCCTGTGGATATGGATTCGATGGTACAAGAGAATGTGGAATCCCGTCTTTTTGGAACCGTGTTCACCGTGGCCTGCAACCTGGTTGAGGAGGGAGTGGCCAGCCTGGAGGATACCGATCGCGGTGCAAAGATCGGGCTCAGGTGGAAGAACGGACCCTTCGAAATGATGAATGCCCTTGGGATTGCCCGAACCCATGAGATCGTATTGGATTTCGTGGATAATTATCCCGATCTTGAGATGCCGGAGTTCCTTCATCATCAGTATGGAAAAAAAGAATCGTGGCCCATATTCTATGTGGACCTTGAGATCGAAGAGGGACGTAACGGAGAGGGAATTGAAACAGGAACAGGGATAGGAACGGGGACAGGAATAGGAACAAGAATGGGTGGAGATTGCAAGGGTGACACCGAAGGAGAGGGTAGCTGGGCCCACTTCCCACACCTATTTGGGAAGGGCGGGGTTAGAAAGGCAATCGCCCATGTGATCATCAACCGGCCCGAAGCTCTGAATGCGATCAACGAAGAGATCATGCAGCAGCTTGACGAGCAGTTCTCCGAAGCGATTGATGACCCTAACGTTGGGACCATTGTACTGGAGGGTGCGGGAAAAGCCTTCATTGCCGGAGCCGATATCGAATATTTCATCAGGAAGATCGACGAGGAACGTATCCAGGACATTGAAGAATTCACGAAGTTCGGACATGCAGTTCTGAAGAAGATCGACAACTCTGAGAAGCTGGTCATAGCAAAACTCGACGGATTAGCTCTGGGAGGAGGGGCGGAAATTGCCCTTGCCGCTGACATCATCGTTGCTTCCGAGAAAGGAACCATTGGATTCCCTGAAACCGGGATCGGTATCTATCCGGGTCTCGGGGGAACACAGAGAACCCACAGAAGGATCGGAAAGAGGCTCGCAAAATACCTCATTTTGACAGGGAAGACCATCGATGCGAAAACAGCCCATTCGATTGGTCTGGTCGATTACGTGGAATCCCAGGAGCACATTGACTGCAGGATCCTCGAGATTGCCGAGAGCAAGGAGATACGGAAAGAACTTCGGAAAAGCAGCAAGCATCGGAAATGGAAGAAACATGGAGGTCACGCTCCACACGAAATCCCAGAGAGCTTTTCGAAGATCAGAGACTATTTCACTGACGAGAACCTTGGGAAATTGCTGGCAAATGATCCGGGGCTTGACGAGCAAGGAGGGAAGCTTGCAAAGACCATTTCATTCAAAGCCCCCATCGCTCTACGATTGGCCAATCGGCTTATCGATGAAGGAACTGCCGACGGGGTTTCCCTTGAGCAGGGGCTCCAGATGGAATTGGATCACCTTGTTGAGATATTCAATACCGAGGACGCCTATGAGGGATTATCATCCGTTGTTCAGAGACGGAGGCCTCAGTTCAAAGGGCAGTAAGGATATGAGGAAAAATATTGGTCTGTGAATTCAGACATTATGAGGATTGGCACTCTTGTTCCCGTAAGAATGATTTTCATCAGAGGGTCAGGTGTGGGTGGGACGAGGGAAGGTATGGGGAGGGTGACGGATATTCATTCCATTACAGCATTGCAGTACATAAATTTATTTCGATTGGCACTTTTCGATTAGATCAATTGCACCTTTCGTTTCCTTCCAGGTTTGTCCGAACCTCTGCCAAAAATCAAAGGCTTCATCAGCACCCCCGGCAGTCACATATCCATCCTCCATGCCCTTGGGTTTTCGGTGATTCCTTTTTGTCAGTTCCTTTGCTACCAGCGGTAAATATTTTATCGCATCCCTCATAGCCTTCTCAGCATCTTTTTCCTTCCCGAGCTGGAATAAAGCCAGTGGTCGACCATACAGAGTATCTGACATACCATCATCAGGATACAGCTCGCAAACCTCCAATGCATTCCCGGGTTTATTCAGCATGAAACTGGTTTCAATAACCAACCCCCTGATTCCCTGATTATCGTTCGGATTCAGAGAAATCAGTTCTTTAAAAATCGATAGACTTTTCTCGATCTCTCCCCTCTCGATGTATGCCAATCCCAATCCATGACATGCCCGGAGAAACGGTCTGTTCTCTATCCAGCCCCATTCGAGGAGAGATTTTCCGATTGAGAAATTCACGGGAAAGCATTTCTTTCCAATGTCGACCGCTTCTTCCCACAGCTTGAGAGCTTCCTTTTTCTTCCCCTTTCCTCCGGTGTCGCAGGCCATGGCAAGATGGTGATAGGCATCGATGTGCTGGGGTGACCTTTCAATGATGTCCCGGAAGACTCTTTTCGCCTCCGCCCCCCTTCCCCCCCCCAGTAGGTCCACGCCGTCGTAAAACTCGTCGTCAAGATAGTCAACAGACCTCGGATTCTCAAACCTCCATTGATCATCGTCGATTTCAATGATCTGTAATAATTCATTTCCCCACCGTTCCAGTGGCAACTCCTTCTGGCCTGCAATGTTCTTTTTCCGCTTATCCATGTCCTTGGGAATAGCACCATCATTCCCAGCCTCTAACATTTGTGTATCATTAATCCCAGCTTCTAGTATTTTTTGAATAATTACTTCCTTCGGCATGATTAGGCCATCAACCATAATATAATCTTTAAACGGGTCATTCTCAAGAGTCCTTTTCGTGGAGAAATCATCATCGAAGTATGTTAGTTTTAACATGTCAATGATGTTTCTTGCCTTCTGCGATGCGGTACTCTTGCTCGTCGTGAAAAATGTGCACAGCTCGTCACGAGTCGTATAGGGACTGGAACTCTTGTCAAAAAGGAAATTGATACGACCCAGGGCAAAGATTATTCCGGCAGCCCAGATATCGATCCTCCCGGAAAGGAATGGTACCTTTCGCTTTCTGGACATTTTCTGGATCAATTTCTCGCATAATCCAGCATATTCGTCATCGAGATATTTCTCACAGAATTCTGTTGTCATGTTGATAAGCTGGTCGGTCTTTTCTTGGATACGGGCTTTGTCTCTCATGTCGTCAACCCCTCCTATTGGGGTACCTCATCTTTCAGTTGGATGCTGGCGTGTTAGAATATTTTATTCTTCCGATTGGGTTCCCGATATTCTTTACCACCTTTCTATCGAAGGGGGGGTGGGGGGAGGAAGGGGATGAAATATATGGTGCGGAGTAAGGGCTGGAAGAGGATGATATGTAAGAGGTTGAGTAGGTGAGGATAGAGAGGTAGGATAAGATGCTATTGGAGGGGTAGAGGGAAACAGATGGAGCTTGACTATCCCGCTAAATATTTCAATAATTAAATTTCATTCATTCTTCTTGATCACTCGTCTTTCCAATCAGGTCTCCGCTTTTCCAGAAACGCAGTCAGTCCCTCATTCGCATCGTAGGTCTTCATGAGCTCCTGAAGATAGATCTCCTCGATCTCCGCTATTGCCTCCGGATAGTTCTTCGATGCTCCCACCATGAATGCTTTTTTCGTGAATTTCAGAACCGCTGCACTATTAGCTCCAAGCTTTTCTCTGATCCAATTTTCGGCTGCCTCATCGAATCCTTCCACAGGGAACACCTGGTTTACCAAACCCATATCCTTTGCCTCCGCCCCCCGCACCACATCTCCGGTCAACAGCAGTTCCAGTGCCTTCTTCTCTCCAAGGATCTTCGGGAATATTGCAGCGGCCACCGGTGGGAAGACTCCGACCTTGATCTCCGGCTGACCGAACTTCGCCTTCTCCGAAGCTATCACGATGTCGCAGAAGAGCGCCCCCTCGCACCCCCCCCCCAATGCCGCCCCCTTTGCCACCGCCACCGTGGGAGCAGATATCTTCAGAAGGTTGTCGAAAATCCCATGAAAGACCCGGATCATCTCCAGAGCCTTATCTCCCGAGTGATCTGATATGTCTACCCCTGCAGAGAACGCCTTCCCCTCCGCATCCAGGACCAATGCCTTCAATGTTCTTCCCTGGAAATGTTCCAATGCTGAGTTGATCTCCCTCATCATGTGTATATCCATTACATTCAGCGGCGGTTTGTTGAACCGTATTCTTCCAATCCCATCCTCCTCCGATATAATAATCGTTTCATAATCTGTCATGTTTTCACCCTGTCACAATTATTATCTTGCTTACCATTACCTCATCCTGTCTCATTTCTCACATTGCCTTGACTGACCTTACCTGATCTCGATGGTGGCCCTACCCAGGATCTTTCCCTCCTCCAGATCGTGTATTGCCGTCTCGAAGGTATCGAGAGAATACCCCTTGCTGGTCACCAGCAGATCGAGGTCCACGCTCTTCGACTCCACAGCGGATACGACTTCGTTCATTTCCGTCATTGGACAGGCCCAGGTCCCGTTGATGGTCAGGTACTTGTCCATGACCTTCTGGTTCAGAAAAGCGGGAACCGGTCGCGCTGGCCAGCCAACCTGGATGATTGTTCTGTTCTTGCTCACTGTCTCCAGAGCCACCGCGAATGTATCCGGAACCCCGGAGCAGTCCACAGCCAGGTCCACCTGGAACTTGTCCTCTGCAAAATGGGAGCTGATGTGCTTTGCCAGCCCGGATATTGCCTTCCCCCGGTCCCTACCGGAAAGCTCCTTCAGGACGATGCCATTGTCCTTGAAATACGACTTTGAATTGACCGTAAATGAAGCCCCCAGTTTCTCGGCCCATGCGAGCTTCTCATCGAAGATATCAACAACCAGTACGTTCTTTGCACCGAAGTATCGCGCCGCAAGATTGATGGCAGGTCCTCCCACACCCCCGGCACCGAACACTACAACATTCTTCCCGTTCAGCCAGTGAGTTTCTCTATCTGTCAGCTCCTCCACTCTGGTTTTGCCATAAATATGGGTGGGAATGGATCTGCTCTTCAAAGCATGAAAAGGGGTGGATACGGCATCGGGAATGATGCAGGCCTCGTCAAGTGGCACACCGGAATCGATTCTGAATGCATACCGCGCAGGCACTACCATTCTCTCGGCATTTCCCCCATGAACTCCATGTCCGATGAACACCGATCTCTTACACCTGTTCGTCAGCCCCTCTCTGCACGGCCCGCAGCTCTCATCATCGCATCCCGGATAAACCGGGGGAACGATCACATGATCTCCTACTGCAAGGTCCGTAACGGAACTTCCTGCTTCCATCACCACACCGGCGATCTCATGACCCAGGATAAGGGGAGGTCTGAAGGGGACGTATCCCCGATACAAACTCCGATCCGTACTGCACAATCCCGTGGCTTTCGGTTCGATCAGTACGTCATGATCTCCGGCACTCGGCTCTTCAAAATCAGTCTCGACCCTCAGATCTTCCTTTCCATACAGCACTGCAGCCTTCATGTTGTTCCCTCACTCATGAGGGACGAAAAACGAGGTATATAAAACTGTTGGTATGAGCACGTAAATAACACTCATACCGGCATAAGACACACCTCTGCCGATTTAAGACATAAATACCTGAATCCCTATTACGGGCACATTGGAAGCTATGCCAATGGCATTCCACAGAACACCAACGGAGGAAACTTCATGTCACTGAACTGGTTACCGAGAGAGGATGAGGCCAAGAATCATGAACTGTTCAAAGGAGACGAATATTTCGGGACCGAACCCCCGAGTACCATCTACGAGAAAAGGCCAATCATAGACCCCCAGGGGAACGAAGTCGAAGGTCTCTATTCAGCCTGGATCATCCTGAACAATCCAAGACAGTACAACTCTTATACCACAGAGATGGTGAAGGGAGTCATCGCTGGATTCCACAATGCCAGCCTCGACCGGAGCGTGGTGGCCACGGTCTTTACAGCCATGGGAGACAAAGCTTTCTGCACCGGTGGGAACACCAAGGAGTATGCCGAGTACTACAGCAAGCGGCCAAGCGAATACGGGGATTACATGGAGCTGTTCAATCATATGGTGGATTCCATTCTCTTCTGCAAGAAACCGGTGATATGCCGGGTGAACGGGATGCGGATTGCCGGAGGGCAGGAGATCGGCATGGCCGCAGATCTGGCAGTGAGTTCGGACCTTGCAATCTTCGGACAGGCGGGACCCAAGCACGGCTCTGCCCCTGATGGAGGATCCAGTGATTTCCTTCCCTGGTACCTCGGGATCGAGGATGCCATGTGGAACTGCATAAGCTGTGAGATGTGGTCCGCGTACAAAATGAAGCGGCTTGGATTCATTACCAAGGCAGTTCCCGTGATCAGAAGCGAGGATGAGAATGGTAACAGCGTCTGGGTCAGGAACCCACAGATCATCACTGATGACTACGTGAAGGACGGAGAGATATCCTACGGGGAGTTCAAGAGTGGCGATGAGCTCAGGGAGGCAAAGCAGTTCGTCCGCAATGCCACCATCGATTTCACACTCCTGGACGATGAAGTGAACAAGATCATCTGGAGGTTCGCCAACCTCTTCCCGGGATGCCTTATCAAGACCATCGATTCCATCAGGGCGAAGAAGAAGTTCTTCTGGGACTATTCCAAGAACTACAACCGGCACTGGCTTGCAGCAAATATGGCAGGAGAGGCCTACCTGGGATTCCATGCCTTCAACACAAAGAAGATCACGGGAAAGGACACCATCGACTTCATCAAGTACCGGCAGTTGATCGCTGAAGGGGCTTACCAGGATGAGGAGATGTTCGAGAAGGTGCTTGCGAAGCCGAAGGAACCTGAAGAGTGATTACGGATATTCGCAAACGTTTTCCTCTCGCGGGGAGCTCTGAGATCGCGGAGGGAATAAACTGGTTTAATGTGAGAAGTTATCTGGATTTTGCAAAGACTTTTTCCAATATTTATTTAAGCACCCAGCATTTCAAATAAATGATCGTAATGACGGATATCATCAATACTTGGATGCACCTGAAAAAATATCGTGCAATCTTTGTCCTTAGCTTTCTGGGAGTTGCCAGTGCCTTCATTCTGATGTCTCTTGGGAGCTCAGGGCAGACTATTATTGTGGATCCTCATGGAGAGGGTGATTTTGACACGATTCAGGATGCAATAAATGTTGCGGACCAGGGGGATATCATCTTCATCAATGATGGAACCTATTTCGAACGTATCATTCTGAACAAGGAAATCACATTACAGGGGGACGGATCGGCGAACACAACGATTAATGGCGGGGATGAGGGGAGCGTATGTACCGTGACAGCTTCCGGCGGCCGGATCTCAAATATTTCCTTCAGGGGGAGTGGGGGGCAGGAGTTTGATGCAGGGATAAAATGTGAGTTGGCAAACAATATCGTTATCGAGAACTGCAGCTTCTCAGGGAATCTCGCAGGTATTTTCCTTGGGTCGGATTTCCAGAACCATGCCCATCATATAACGATCATCAACAACTCATTTGAGAACAATGAATATGGCATACTGATGAAGAAATCAACCGATAATACCATCATCGACAACACCTTCACACACAATGTCCACGGTCTTCGTCTCGAAGATGGGAGTACCCATAACACTTTGATGAACAACACGATTGAGCTTACCGCGCTGGAATCGATCACGATCCATGATTCGGGGAATAATCTCATCGAGGAAAACTCATTCAATGCGATCATTCTCTCTGGCTCGGATTATAGTACTCTTATTCGTAACATGATCACAGGTGATCCGTATTTTGGCATCAGGATCCAAAGATCAACCAACTGCAGATTGACGAATAATTCCATGGACCATGGTGGGATTACCATTGATGGTGACCTCCCCGAGTATTGGGATACCCACACCATTGGAACCAGCAATACGGTTCAGGGTAAACCGATCTTGTATTATCATCATCTCCAGGGAGAGGAAGTAGACCCATCGGCTGGTCAGGTGATCCTTGCAAACTGTACGAATCTGGTCGTTCAGAGGATGGATTTCGTTGACGTCAGTTGTCCCATATCTGTTGGATTCTCTTCAGGAGTGACGATTGAGGATAATCAGATAGTCCTCCCTGCATTCGAGGGTAGAGGATCTGAAACAACATTGGGAGGAGATCACTACCGTGGGGCAAAGGCAGGAATATTCCTTGCGTATTCCGACGACAATATCCTGACACGGAACGAATTTTCAGGAAGCGGGGACTCCCACGGAATTCTGTTGGTAGGTTCAAATAAGAACACAATAAGCTACAATTCAATATCAGGCGGTGCATTTGGCATCTCCCTCGGTGAGGGCAGCAGTAACAACATCATCCATACTTCTATCATTTCTCATACCTCCCGTTCCGGCATCGAGGTTTCCAATTCCTCCAATGATAATGTTTTTCAGTACAACAGATTGGAGAACGGTACTCTGTCGGGATTCTCAATAATACGTTCAAACGAAAATGATGTTGACAAAAATACCCTTGCCTACAACGGAGCCTACGGATTATATCTCAACAATTCTCATGAGACCACTATCAGGGGAAATTCGATCATGGGAAACACAATTGGAGTGATGGTTGTAGGAGGAAGTACAGGAAATCATGCGTATAACAACAATATTATGGCCAATATTCTGAAATGTATGGATGCAAGCGGCAATGACGAAATAGCATTTGGTGCTCGGTATAACTTCTGGGGAGACCCATCGGGTCCATTCAATTCACAATTCAATCCCGATGGCAGAGGAGGCAAGGTATCGGACGTGGTTGGATTCTTCCCCTGGCAAACAACTGCTGATGCAGTGCATGGTCCCATATCAGGTAACATCTGGTATGTGGATGATACACTGGGGGGCGTGGGAGAGGATGATGGTGACGATGGCAGAGGAGGGGGTGAGAGCGCCGAAGGTGGAAATGGTCAGTTCTCAACGCCCTATTCCTCGATCCAGAGGGCAGTTGATGTGTCAAATGACGGAGACACTATCATGGTTTTCGCCGGAATCTATCACGAGCATGTTCTGATAGAAAAGAAGGTACATCTTATCGGGGCCTCCACCTCATCGATCGTCGATGCGGGAGGCGACGAATCCTGTCTTAATCTTCTTAAGGTCTCCGGGACAGAAAACGCACCAATAATGATAACTGGATTCACATTCAACAATAGCGGTCATGGGTGGCATCCCACGTATGATTCGGGAATCGAGGTAGATCACTGCTCGAACATCAATATATCGAACAATGTATTCATACACAATGGGATGAGCATCATGCTCCTAAAATCGGATAACATAACG
>CAZTGJ010000016.1:0-19315 GCA_964613025.1 uncultured Thermoplasmata archaeon
GTTTGAATTAGACCCTTGAACGAGAGAAGTTGTCGCCGAAGGCGACTTTCTTGTCAGTGGAATTGAACAAGATGACATTTTAAAATAACGAAACTAATGGAGGGGTGGGGGGGGGAGGATACCGGAGGTGGACCGATTGGTGAACATCATGTGTGAACATCATGTCCGATTCCTATGGGAATTATTGTTGGTTTGTGCGAACATTACCTCGGCTTAGTATACCCGCAATTCATACAAAACGAATATTCCGAACTTTCGCTTTTCCCGCACTGGGGGCACTGCCACTGAACCGCCTGAGGCTGTTGGGGCATGGATGAAGGTTGCGTGTTTTGGGGCTGTTGAGACATGAGTGGAGCTTGAGCTACCTGAGGTTGATGGGGGGGCATTGAGGGAACCTGCCCTGCCTGAGGCTGTTGTGGTATCAGTGGAGCTTGAGTGTGTTGGGGCTGTTGAGGCATGAACGGAGCCTGAACGTTTTGAGGCCCGGGCTGCATGTGCTGATTTACATGGTACGACCCAGAACGCTCCGTCCTTCAGGGCGGAGATGAATGGCTCGAATGACGATACGCCGGAAAACGCCAGCTCCTTTAGGGGCTGGTAGCTTACTGGCTGTTGTGGTTGATTCATCGGCTGCTGCACCGGGAATTGGGGTTGATGTTGCAGTTGCTGCGGTTGCTGGTGTTGCTGTGGTGGATAGGATCCCAGTGGAGCCTGCTGTGGTTGAGGGATGCGGGGTTGTGGAGTTCCTGCTTGGTACCCACTTCCCGTCTTCTTCTTCGGTCTTTTTGTTGATACAACGATCCCGACTACTATTCCAATTACAACTATTCCGGCCAATCCGATGTAGGGGTAGAGTTCTTCCGATATCAGGGGGTCATCTTCAGTATCACTTTTCGCTGCGGTGACATTGAACTCAGTGGTTTGAGAACCCAAATTATCCCCGCCATCTGAAAGCAACTGGCATTTGACAGTATACGAACCCTTCTCACCATCTTCAGGTATTGTCATATTCAACGTAAAAGTAGTGTTATCCTCGGCAGGAATTGTTTTTTCAACGATCACTGGAGTCAATGGTAGTTGAGAGGGGTCCTTGAGCTGAAACACAAACGTGACGGTCTGACTTGATCGATAGGTGCTTTCTATGATGAATTCTATCGAAAGATCCTCACCGAGCTGGATTGTATCAGGGACACTCAGCTCTTTGATCCTCGTGAAAGGGAGAATGACATTGGGGTTTTCCAATACAGTAAATGTCATTGTCACAGTCCTGTCATCATTATCATTTAAACCGATTACTGTCCATTCTCCGACCAGAGCTTCTTCGTCCAGAAGAAATTCAAAATCAATATCCCCGTTTGCATCGGTTGTCAACGTGTCGGCATGGTAATTGCTTGAATCGGGGTCCTTCACCAAAATGGTGATATCGACAGGACCGAATTGATATGAGGCAGATATGACCACAAGATCTTCCTGATAGAACTCCTCGGATGATGATAGGCTGAATTGATTTCTGGTGAAGAAATAAAGATCACCAGTATCTTGTGCTCCGGCTCCGATGTAATATCCGTCAGCAGAGATAGTAACGGCATACATATTATTCGATGTCGAATATATCCAGTATGGTGTTGAACTGTCCTTTGCGAAGAGATACACATTCCCATCCAATGAGCACGCTGCAATATACTCCCCGTCTTCTGAAATGTCCACTTGCGTTACTATATCACCAACGGTATGACTCCATTCCGGTGTAGAACTACTTTTTTCGAAGAGGTATACTTTACTGTCACTTGATCCCGCAGTTATGTATTGACCATCACCGCTGATGTGAACAGAATGGATATTTACACCAGCATCGAATGTCCAAAGTGGAGTTGAACTTGTACGGTCAAAGAGGTATACATTATCGTCTTTCCCGCCAGCAACGATAAAGTTGCTATCCGAAGAGATCTCCACATCCCATACATCGTCACCACATTTATACGACCAAACAGGGGTGGAATTATCCCACTTCCAGAGATAGATATTATCATTTATATTACAGGCAGTGATATATTCCCCATCCCCTGAGATCGATGTTTGGAATACTTTCGAACCTGAATCATACATCCACAACGGTACTGAATTATCTTTGTCGAAAAGTAATACCTTATCATTCGCTCCAACAGCAATATACTCACCATCATCGGAAATTGACATCCCTGATAATCCATGACCCCCATTATCATCCGTCTTATACGTCCACAATGGGGCTGAATTTTCCCTATGGAAAAGATAAACAGTCCTGTCGGGATCATCAGTTCCTGCTACAATATACTCCCCATCCCCGGATATTGCTATTGAGGTAACATCATTACCTGTTGTATATGTCCATAATGGTTCTGAGCTGTTTTGTTCGAACAAGTATACTTTGTTGTCATACGATCCCGCAGCAAAGTACTTACCATCATTTGAAGTGGAAATTTGCCGGTATCGATCGCCTGTCTGATAGCTCCAAAGTGGTTCAATATCCTGTGCATCATCGCCACCCACGGTATGGAGTGGAACGATCATCATGAATGCTCCAAAAACCAATCCGATACTGATGGTTAGTGATACAATGATTGTTAACGGTTGCCCAGCAGTTTCATTGATCTTTCTTTCCAATTTGATTTTTGAATTCTGCTCTAATACCATGTGAACACCATGTTTGAGATTCTTTCCGGAAAATATCTTTCGATATATAAACAATTTGGAATGCCCTATCGTACAGGAATTGAGGGTTCAATTGGATGGAAGTCATACCAACGGTCCTACCTGATATGTGTTTAACCTTTGTGAATTCTCTTTATTGAATAGAAACCAATCATCGATGTGAAGACCAGAATCACGATCAGGTAGATGACACTCGGAGAACTGGCGTTCCCATCTCCTCCCCCTTTCCCACCCCCCTCGTAGTTCTCTTCACCCCACTCTCAGGATCATTCCTTTACCATTCCCACATCATTCTTTTCTGTGATTTCTGCTCCCTCTTCCGCTCCCCTTTCTTCTGCTCCCCCATCTTCTTTGACCCCACCACCCGCATCACGCCAATCGCTGGAGACCGGTACCTCACCCCGCATGACCTTTTTCCGTCTCCGCTTGGCACCCAAACCCAGATTCTCGGCGATATAGGGCATGGCAGAGGAGAACATGTGGATGGGATGGAGGTAGAACTGTGTTGCAAAGTACTGATACCAGAGGCAATGCCTGTCGCATTCCTTCATGGCCTGCCTTCCCCGCTGAGCCTGTTCCGAATGGACGAATTCCAGGAGACTGACCTCAGTGAGATTCATGGCCTTCTCGGCCCGTGTCCTGCAGGGATAGAAGACCTCGCCGTTGGAGTCGATGATGATGGAAGAGGTGTCACATCCAACCGTGTCCAGTCTTTTCAGGTAGGCGGAAGGGGTGATGATGGTATTGCGGTACTTCTTCCTGAGTCGAAGCACCTCTGTGGAGAACTCCTTGGATTCCGGGAAGTAATTCTTTGTGTTGTCCAGATGGACCGCTGGCATCACAACTGCCTTTGCTCCGCATTCGAAGCACCGTTTGATCTTCGACTCCAGATAAGGGATGTCGTCCTTTGTGACCACGATCTGGATGGTGATGGGAATCCCCAATTTCACGAACTCCGGTAGCTTATCCAGCATGAAGAGGTTCCTGTGTCCTTCATCTACCGAGATGTGGAGATAATCAAGGTATTTTGCATATTTTTCTAGGGGGTATTTGGTGAGATCGCGCTCACTGGTGGTGATAAACACCTGCATGTCCGTGGTGTGGACATGTTCCAGGATCTCCCCGATATCCTCCCTCAGGAGCGGGTCCCCCCCCTCCAGGCTCAACACCATGACGCTGGAGTTCGCAAGATTGGATATGACCTCCTTCACACCCTCGGTGTCCAGATCCGGGGTGTCCTCCTTCCAGACATTACAGAACTTACACCTGAAATTGCATTTGTGGGTAATCTTGTATGATGCGTAAAAGGGATAGATCGCCTCGCGGTTCTTTGCATTGGCACCGATGTAACCTAATGTTTTCAGATACTTTCCGAACGATTGCTTTGCCACGATGTCACCTGCCGTTTGAGCCCTGGATCGATATCATTGTACTGCGTTCGTTTCACAGGAAAGAGATGTTGAAATGTCCTTCCGGTCGAGGCGTGTTCTTCCCTCAGGGTTCTAATAAAGGTTTGCTTTGCAGTGTGATCTGCCGGGACAGGACGGCCATGACAGCAGAGATCAGGAGAAGGACTGCAGGGAGCGAGTAGAGGATATACGCTATGACGATGGGGACCGACATGACGTACACGGTGAACGCGATAGGGGGCATGGTGACGATAACCAGGGCAAGGGTCAGAAGGATGATCAGGACCTCGTAGAACATCCCCTCCACCTTCCCAGCGAGACGTTTTCCCCTTCCTGTCCAGCGCCAGTTCCCCGATGCCAGACCGAGGATACCGCTGACCAGCATAGAACCGAAGAGAACGAGGACCAGTGGAACGATGATCGGACTGTGACTGACGAATGGTTGAATGAAAAGGAAGCCGGAACAGAAAACAAGTCCAAGGGCTGATATTGACACAGATTTTTTCTCCATCTCTTTTAGACGGATGAACTGGAATACAAGGGAGCCGATGACCGTACCATACAGCGGCACCCACAGCAGGAGCCAGGGCAGGAGGTCAACCCGGTACTCGGTAGCCATGCTCAGATACCGATTGTATGGTATGTTGATGACAGCGATGAACAGCGTGAGGAGCAGGGCGGTGAACAAGGGAGCTGGAATATTCTTCGAGGGTGGAGGTACGTGGGTGGAGGGGGAGGAGGAGGAGGAGGGCTCCTTCAGTTCCTGACGGTGAGCGTCCATCACTCCAACCAGCCCGGTACCGAACCAGATGAGCAGGATCGAGGCCACCGGGAACGAATATTCCCGAAGGAAGAGACTGAACAGGATCACGAGAAGGAATGACAGAAGGATCCAGTGGATAGTATGGTCTCTCAACATTCCCTCGATTCGTCGGAACAAACGGATACACAGGTACGGGACGAGAGAGTAGGCAAAGGTCATGAAGGGCAGGAGGATAACGGAAAACGCAAGAAGACCACCGATGATCAGGAGCTCATGATCTCGGACCAATGCAAGGATCTTCCCTACATTTTTTTGTCTTCTTTCCACATCATGGTTCCCTCCGTTTTTCCTCCCGGGTTCCTCTTCGTTTCCTTGCTTCTTGCCCTCCTCCCCCCACTTCCTGTCTATCAATAATAGGAAAATCGGAATCACGAACACGCCCATGATCCCCACCCCGAAGAAACCGTAGTGCCAGAAATTGAGGTAGAGCACATGGAAACTTGTCATGAAGAAGATGAGCGTGGTAGTTATCAGGAGAAGCCCGTTGAAGAAAATGTGACCATCCCCGGTATTTCCCAAGGATCTTCTGACCACATCCTTCAGATCGGTCTTTAACAGTGGAAATCTGATTTTCTGACCACGTGATGATATCATAGTAGTAGGTAGACACAGGGAAAGCAAACAGCTAAGGCTGATGAAAAAGAGGAAGCCCATTCCCCAGATTATCATATTCTCGTTTTCCTCTCGTTTGCGGGATTCTAATGCCCAGTACCCGTTATAACCTGAGAGATGGCGCAGTTTCCGAATACTTTCCGGAGATGGGTCATCACTTGACCGCTCTTCGGACGTATCTTCACTAATGATGTCCATCCTGCGGTCATACCCTTGTACTTGATTTGGTGGAGATCCTCCAAAAATGTCCTCAAGGAGCCCACCATTCTCCCGTTCCTCCCTCTCCTCCTCCTGAATTTCTCTAGCCCGCTCCACGAAGGACCGCTCCATGAGATAGAACAGGTCGTCGATGCTCACGAACTCCACGTCCCGTCCCAGGGCCCATTCGCTCTTCTCCAGGTCGTCTAAGAGATCGGGGATGCTCTTCAGCGTCAGGTCCGCCGACATGATGGGTGCGAAAGCGAAGATCGGCTGATCATCCGGGGTTACCTGGCTTTCCACGATGAGCTTTCCCACGAACCCCTCCGTGTCCCCCCATATATGCATGGACCGGATCACAGGTGCCGCAGAATCGGTTGAAGACCCATCCTCTCCGTTCCTTGAAAACCCATCCTCTCCGTTCCTTGAAGACCCATCCTCTCCGCTCCCTTCCTGCATCCACATCTTCCGCCCCTCGGGGACATCACCGTAATCAAGCATTATCCCATCCGGACTGAGTGCTCCTGTGTACGCGCTCAGTACCCGCTCCGAATAGAACGTCTCGTAGGTGGTGAAGGAGTTCAGGAGCCACACCTGACGGAGGTCCAGGGCCTCCATGCCATTCGCAGTCCGCTCGAGCCAGATGTCAAGCTGATCCTCCGAGCAGAAGTCGGGATTGAAGTATCCGATCCCGCTTGGTCCTGCCACAAAGGTGTCGTTCTCGGTGGGGCTGGAATAGTAGTAGTCGAGCAGGCAGGGGATCACTTCCCGCAGAAGTGGATTGACACTCCAGGCAATAGGGATGGTTCCCCTGATCTCCGAGGGCCACATCTCCTTCCGCATCTTTCTGGTCATGAATCCGAGGTTGTCCCCATCCGTGACTGCAAGGGAGATGTAGATCTTATTCCCGACATCGGGGGGGGAGGGGGTGGTTCCCGTCGTGGATGTAGTGTTCCCGGTCGTTGGTGCGGAATCGCCGTTTCCCGGAGATGACGTGATCGGGTCGATGTCGGGATACCCTGTTCCGCCCTCGGCATCATAATACTCAGACCGGACAGGATTGTTCAGATCCCCCGGGGGTTCGAACGCAGAAAAGAAGCTCTTGTTGGGAAACCGGAAACCCCCAAGGAAGATCTTTCCCGATCGGGAGGCCAACTGGATCATATAGTTCTCCTCCATACCGGTTGGCTGTTCGAACCATCCGATCACCGGTATATCCGCTGGTGTTTCCTTCATGATCTTATTGGTGAGGTGCCTCTCTGATGGTGTGGTGAAGGGACCCGGATTCAGATTGAAGACAAATCCCCTGCACGCTACGAGGTAATCGGTTCCCCATTCGGATGGGACCGATTCGAAAAGTATTCCCTGATAACATGATGGGTAGTATTGGTCGAATGCCTTCTCATAGATATCTGCCCGGCTCCCACCCCAGCCATGATTCAGGTCTTCCTTTGTTTCCAATCCGTAATTCTCCTTCAGCCATCCTGCCGTTTCCTTGTCCGCGGCTATCCATCCGTTGATCCCGGATATCGTTGCTGCAACATTGATGGTTTCCTCGTTTGTGTTGTCATACACCACTACCCCCTGAGCATAGCTGCTGAACAGCTCGAAGAATTCATGAAAACGAATGACAGTCACATTGAGTCCATAATGATCCACATAGCTGTCCATGAAGAAATCCCAGTATTCCAGATACTCCTCTCCATGGAGCCAGCCCTCATAGTCGATGAGGATCCGGGCCTCTTCCCTGTTTACAAGACCCTGAAGGCATGACATGGTAAATTTTTGTCCCTTGCTCACCGTCTCATTTTCCACGTCGGGAAATACGTCAACGATGTACACTTCGCTGGATTTGTTGAACTCAGGGAAAAAGTCAACGGGGTCTGGATGCTCATAGAAATCGTTGTTGAATTCTTCCTCCAGTGCAGGATGAAAAAGGTGCTCGATTCCGACGATCGTTCCACTGAGCAGTAATGCCATGATCAATGAAACCCACATCTTTTTCTGATTTCCTGTCCGCATGCAGGGAGCGATATCCACTCTTCTAATAAAACTTATTACATGAATTATTTGACTGATTGATATAATTGAATTATGACTGATTGATATTATTGAATTGTCTGACTGATGAATTTGAATGCCTGATTTGAATGATAGGTCAGGTTAATTGATACCACGTTACTTTCTGCCTCAGAAAAACGCCCAATGCGTCATACGGTGGGGGGGGGAGGGGGAAACGAAGTTGAAAACCATTCCGACAGCGAGGTTGAAAACCATTAAAACTCAATGGGTATGATTCCGGTCACCTGAAAATATTAATATTATGTTGAAACGATGAATTGCATATGGTTGGAAAGCTGAAATCAATCGCCAGAGAATACATCCCATTCAAGAGGTATAAAGGTATCTCCGGTGCTATTGCATTGTATCATTCCAACAAAGCTTGCAAAAATAGGCCTGAGCGTGTGAATACACGAATAACCTCTCTCCAGATAGAACCCACAAAATATTGTAATCAACAGTGTAACATGTGTGTCAATCCATCGTTGGAAGCCAGCGAAAAGGGGAACATGACCTTTGAGCAGTTCAAAATGGTAATTGATCAATTCCCCTTTGCCTACGATGTCAAACTTCAGGGAATGGGAGAAATATTCTCGAATCCCGACATAATGAAAATGATCCGATACCTCAATGCCAGGGGTACCCGGGTGGGTTTTGCCACAAATGCCGTATTACTAACAAATGATATTACAAAGCAATTGATCGAGATTGGAAACCTGGATGTGAGATTTTCCATGGATTCCCTCGACCGGGAAAAATATCATGAAATCCGGGGAACCGACTCGCTGGAGACGGTTAAGGAGAATGTGACGAATTTCCTTCTGGCCAGAAAGAATTCAATAAAAGTCAACTCATCCTGGAAATTCCAGATATCAACACAAATTCGTTTTGTACTGACAAATGAAAACGTTGATGATTTGCGCGACATCATCACATTTTCCGGGGATGTTGGTATCGAGAAAGTTGGCATAAGCTGGGCTTTGGTAAAGAAATATTCAGAATCTCAAAGTCATTACATGGAAGATCGGATCATATCTGATGCCGACAGCGCAAAAATGGAAACAGTGATCACACAAGCGAAGGAGCTTGCTGATAGATCGAATGTCGAACTGCAATTATTGGAATACCCCCCCGACATCCTTGCCACATGCAGATGGCCCTGGAGAATGCCGTACATCACCTACGACGGATATCTGATGCCGTGCTGCAATCTTGAGATTCCTATCCCGAAAAACCTTGGTAATATTTTTTCCCACTCATTTGATGATCTGTGGAATGGGTCCATGTATAAAGAATTCAGACGAAACTTTACTGATCTCGAAAGCAATGAATTCTGTAAGAAATGCCCTTTTCTCTAAGCTCGCATTTTCTCGTCCTATCCTTTTCTATTCTCTGTTATTATCCATTCCTAGATACACAAAGACTGGATCGGAAATTTTCATGTGGGCGATCCCGTGAAATATCATTTCAGGAAATCATTTGCTTCAAACTTTTTATCCGTCACATTCTGGTCCTGCTGTTTTTCATTCGATACAGGATTCTTATCCTGTTGAGGGTTCATGGCCAAATTCGCCTGATCCTGCTGCTCGGTCATGGGGGCATTCTTCTGATCCGTACCACCAATCACACCCATACCCTTATTCATCAGATTTTGATCCGGCCCCAGCTCTGAATCAACTACATTCTTATTCTGGTGACCACCCATTCCCACTCCAATTCCCATTCCCGCGGCCATCAGATTTGGATCCTTATGGTGAATCATACCAAAATCCTTCAGATCCTTTTCACGCTTTTTATCCATGGTCTTCTGATCCCGTTCGTCCTTCTTCTGGTCAAGCTCCCTTTCCAGCCCCTGGATCTTCTGACGGATCTCCTGTATGCTCTTCTCGTGTTTTGGATCGGGACCGTACAGATCCTTGCTCGATATGATCTCCATAATCCCGGCTAAGAACAGAAGCGCCCCGGCTCCGAGAAGATACCATCCGCCCTGCTCGATTCCCCACTCCACTTCGGCTGAACCATACTCACCGACCACGGCAGTATCATTCCCTTCCCAGGGAGAACTGGACACCGTATCCACAAGGTCCTCTGATTCCTGGTCAAGATCGATCGGGGCCATTCCAACGAGATTTGCCGCCTGCGCCACGAAGATCAGGATGATGGCTATGGGAAGGGCAAGCTTGATCCCGGCAATGAGATATTTCCGCCCTAACGCCGTACTCTTCTGGACTCCGATGGTACCCATGAGCAGGAACAACAATCCCAGACCGATGATGTAGGAGAAGGGGAGGGGGAAGGAAAAGACCTGGATCATCCCGGAATTGCTTTCAAGGGTGTTGATGAGAACACCGTCCTCACCGCTGATGTGGACTACCTCCACCATACCATCGGTCTTGAAATCTCCGGAATCCACATCAACCGAGATGCTGTACCAGGGATGGAACAGGGATGCGACCGCCAAGGCGACACCTACGATTGTAAGCAGATTTCCAATGCTCTTCAGGTTGGGGCCGTCGATGTAGAGGATGGAGAAGATCCGTTTGCCAAGGCCGGTCTCCTTGTAGCTCTTTCTGATCCGCAGGAGTCTGATCAGGAAACCGATGAAGGCCAGCACGATGAATATCTCGAAGAAATTGTAGAAGAACCAGTTGAGCCTGAAGGTGTTCTCGTTCACGGAATTGAGGTCCTTCCCCCAATCCATTGGGGTATCCCACATCTCCCCTTCCTCCCGGTAAACAGGTCCATAGGAGCCGCGCTTTCCCCTGAGCTCGTCCTGGGCGCCCCCCCACTCCCCCCATCTGCCTGCGAATTCTAACCAATCCTGATCCGGCGTATGGTCCCCCAGTCCCTTCTCCCCCAGCTGAACAAGGGTGTAGTCCTCGGGTTCCAAAGTCTTCCCGTCACTGCATACCACATCGTTCGAGAGAGAGAGTTTTCCCTGGTAGGATCGGAAATAGTTTGCATGGGACCCACGTGCGATATACACTTTCATATGCTCACCGTCACTTTCCAGAAGATCCCATTCGGCCCGCTCCCCGGATATGTGCTGGGAATACATGGCTTCCCTCGGATTCTGGTTCGAATCGAGCACGAGCTGGACCATCTCCCAATCCCCTTCATGGGTGTTGAGGGGCCCCTTGTTGAAGGCATAGAACATCCAGTACTGGATGATGATGTACATCTTTGACTTGTAGGTCTGATCGGTCACGCGGGCATAGACCGTGTACCCGAGATCCTTCTCTATGGCAGTGTAGTTCTTCTCGATATCGTCATTTGAGACATTCCCGAGCCGGTTGTCGAGATAGTACTTTCCGTCGGGATCTTGGAACACTTTGATCTCAGGAACCGCCAGCTCAGGGAAACCCATGAGCTCCTCCCGATCCTGGTTCAGGGAATGGTTTACACCCGCGACCAGATCAGCCGCTACCAAAATATTGTAGAATACCGGGGGGCGGGGGGAAGGAGTACGGATCACAGAGAGATTGAGCAGGAGCTCATGAAGGAGCGGATACATATTGGCATGGCATATGCAGGGGGGCGGGTGAGGCAGGCGCTCGCGGAGATCGAGAACGATCTCGCGCGGAGGAGGGGAGAACGCGGAGGTTTTGTAAGGAGAAGTGATAACAAGGGCAGACAGAGGAAGCAGCATCAATTATAAATATAATGGTTGGATAAATGATATATTTCCGCGCTTCACATTATTCTTTGATCTGTGAACGTGAGGGAGACAGGATATGAAAAATGATATGATGGTTTTCTCAGTGTTATTGCTCGCGGTCCTTATTTTCGTGCCCTCAGTCCCCACCTTTCAGAACGACTCTACTCAGGAGGCTCACGGTTATTTTTCTGATGATGAAGGATTGTTGACAAACGAACACGGGGAGGAAACCGTTACACAAACGAATGCTACACCAAACCCTGCTGACATAACCGATGAGGAATACGAGGTGAACGTGGGGGGGGGAAGGAGCAGCAGGAAATTCCTGGATGCCCTCAGACTGAACTTCGATCCATGGAACCCGGAAGATGGCGAAACGGTGGTATGCTCAGCAACTGTCCATAACTTTGGGGCCGAGGGGCAGGTCGCCCAAAATGTGAACGTTGATTTCTATTTCGGGGATGAATGTATCGGTACTGGTACTATCTACGAGATCGAACCGGGGGACAATGGTACTGCTCAGGTGGATTGGAAGGCAGTCCATGGTAATCATACGATGAAGATTGTCGCTGATCCCGATGGGAGCGATGGCGGTCCGGACGAGTTTGAGGTGAGCCTGAACGTCACCCGACCTACGTATTCACCAAGGCTCCTGCTGCCAAACAATGCTTCCTGGATCAGGAACACAGATACGAACAATTATTTTATCAAAGTAATCAACACGGGGACCAGCACCGACACGATCGACCTTTCCTTCCGTACTAAAAAATATGGGAATGATCCCGGCGGATGGTCCATCGCGCTGAATAAGGATGAGGTATCCCTGGACGGGGGGGAGAGCACCTACGTGAAGTTATCTGTAGAATATATGATACTCAGCCCGGATTACACCGCGGAAGCTGTCGTCACGGTGACAGCACAGAGCCAGAACGACAACTCAAAGGAATCCTCCATCCGTGCAACAACAAGTGTGATCCACGATACACCAATCCTGTTCGTGGATGATGATGGACAGCACAAATACAGGGGGGAGGATGACCCCATGCTTCCGGGGCATTTCACTTTGAACGATGGTGCATGGGGAGGCTCATATGGGGCTGAATCGGATTATGTGATGAATTACTCATTGGATGTAAACTACGAAGGAATGTGGGATTATGTCAATCTCCCAGGGGATCAAAAAGATGGGCGATGGGTAAACTCCAATACCATGGGAGGTTCCGGACCGGTCTTCAATTCCCAGACCATCGGCTACAATCCGGTAACCTATCCTTACGAAGATGAAAGCGGTAATGACATCTTTCTGGAGAACTACGATGTGGTCATCTGGAATCTCGGCTATAGTGAGACCCTCACCTCCGATCCGGGAGGCGATGATGAGCCAAAATCCAATAACGACCTCTGGTGGGATCAGAATGAAACCGCGAAATACCTCAGGGATGGAGGGAACCTCTGGTTGACCGGGAATGCCATTTCCTTCTATTTTGACCGATACGCCCCAATCGAGGGGAAGGTGACCAATCAGTGGCTGAGGGATTATTACCATGTTGATGCGTGTGCTCATGCTGCCGGTCTCAAACCTCAGATCGTGGGTGTGGCCGTGGACCCCATAGGCAAAGGGATCACTACCATGAATGGCCATTTCTATGGGAATACAGTGGTTGGGGGCGAGAGAGGAAACGTGGCTACCGACTGGGCACCGATGGAAGATGCTCATGGCGTTATCTATGGGAAGGGGAAGCACTATTCTACCGTGAGATATGAACATCCAAGGGAATCCTCGTCCAATCAGAGATTTAAAACCGTGCTCCAGTCCGGAGGCTTTGAAAATTTCGGAGACTGGAATGTCCTTGATGAGCCAATGAGAATAAAACTTGTGGAGAGGGTACTCACCTGGCTCGGAGTTCCATCCAAAAATGCTCCGGAATATGATGTGGGTGTTCTCAAGCTCAATCAGCCGGTGGAAGATTACATTGAGCCGGAGAATACCATACCTATCCATGTCACCTTGGGAAACTGTGGTCAGAAGGATATCACGGATCCCTTTCAGGTGAAATTTAAAGTTGCTGAGGTGGGTGGCAGTTTACTATTCCAGAGAACCGAAATGGTAAATGACGACATCCCTGTCGGGGATATATTGGATGTGTGGACTACCTGGTCATCCAACCGTCCCCAAGAAGGCACAGATTACCGCATAACTGTCACACTGGAAAACCCTAGCTTTACGGATGGCGATGCGGGCAATAATGAGGTCTCGGTCATTAAAACTGCCCACAGTATCGTGGATATCGGAATTGGGATGATATGGCATGACTGGGAGGCCCCCTGGAATGCCGCCATAATCGGGTATGATACCATATTTCATGCGAAGGTCCATAACCACGGATCCACCGAGATGAGCTTCGATGTGGAAGCCGTTATATGGTCTCCCCTCGGCACCATAGTCTATGAAGAAACCACTCCGGTTACCCTTTTCCCGGGTTATTCCACCACCCTCGATTGGACCTGGACACCCCGTAATCCCGGCGGACTTATCTCCGGTTATGGAGGGAGCGACGGTGATGTATCAGATCCCTACATCCTGAACATCTCGGTGAGCCTCCCGGCGGATAATGTAAGTGGAAATGATGGCAGGGACTTCGAAGTGGTCGTGATGGCCTTCTACGACGGTTCGGAGCAGAGGTTCATGGTTGAGGACTGGACACCTGTGGACCTGAGCGATCATAATAACCATGGGAATGAAGATGAGATGACCCCATGGCACCTCACCAATGAATGGTACATGAGCGAGTCAAATGCATGGAAAGCCTCAAATTCACAAGGGCAATTAAGATCGGATTGGAACACATGCTTAATCTCCCCGAAGATCAGTCTGAAGAACTTCACCGATGCCAGGATCAACAATATGCACAGCGGTCAGCTTGGTGGTTCATGCTCCCTTGAGTTAAGTATGGATTACGACGGTAACCCAAACAATGTAGAGGGTGCAAGCTGGACACAAATATGGTCGAAATCCTATCAGGCTCAGGCGGTCTGGATGGTCTGGAATCCTATCAGCCTGAACGAATATATTGAAGAAGAATTCTATCTCAGATACAGACTTACCACAACTGAAGATAATGATGTGGGTTGGTATGCGGATGACCTTGTCATCACTGGAGTGGTGAAGAACTATACCACGAACGACATCGGCGTACGTATGGTCAGCATTCACCCTTTGATCGATGAGAAAGAAATCCCCAGGATCATCAATGTGACCGTACAGAACTTTGGCGAGAACACAACAAACACTGGTGAGAGACCGGCTTTCGATGTCCGGGTAACCATCGAGGACGAGGATAGTAACGAGGTCTACAACATGAACATCCGCGTCAACGAAGTTCTGGGTATCGGAGACACCTGCATTGTCAGCTTCAACTCTGGCAATGGGAAGGACTGGGTGCCCGAGGAAAACGGACGATACCGGATTTATGCCAGAACCATCTGGGAGAAAGACCTTCAGAACATCGATGATAACCCACACAATGATGTCAAGGAGATCGACGGTATTGTAGAAGATAGCTTCTTCAGCGATGATATGGAAAGCGGTGAGAATGAATGGACAACCGAAGGACAATCTGATGGATGGGCGCTTGGCACCCCAACCAAAGGCCCAACACCCCATAGCGGAAGCAACTGCTGGGGTACCAACCTGGATGGCAACTATCCCGACCTCAATGACAAATCAATCGTCCTTGAGCACGCGGTTGACCTGAGAACAACAGCCGACCCTGTTCTCAGTGTCTGGCACTGGCTGGAACTGGAAGCCGATGATTATGACACAGCCTATGTGGAGGTACGGGCAACCGATCAGAGCAAATTTACTCCCCTTTGGTCGAACCCAACCCCGCCAAAGCAGGGGGTTCCTTTCAGGACCGACGGATGGGAGATGATCACCCTTGACCTCGATGATTTTGCGTATCATGAGGTGTTTATCCGTTTTCGATTAGAAACGGACGGCGATGTGAACTACCTGGGGTGGTATATCGACGACGTGAGCTTTATGGGTTCAACCCCACCTTCCCACGATGCCATGGTACTTTCCATCGACTATCCGGCAGACAGCGAATTTATTGCTCCCTCAGAAACCATTGAAATACTTGCAACGGTCATGAACGTTGGACTCAACCAGGAAGTCATACCGGTTAAGTGCAAAGCCATTCGACAGGGGTCATCCCCGGTTACGTATGATCTCGGAGAACAGTTTACTGGTGTGCTCGATCCCGGTGACAAGGAACAGGTGAAGTTCAACTGGCAGCTCCCCATTGGTACCTACCAGTATAAGATCGAAATAGAGACTGAACTGAAAGAGGACCCGAATCCCGATAACGACATGATCGAGCGATACATATGGGCCAAGGCGGTCTTTGATATCTCCATCCTCAGTATCTACGCGGACCCCATGGTCCAGGATGTTGCCAGGACCCGGCAAGTGGTTGCCGAAGTACAGAACATCGGGAACACTGAACTGACAAACAATGTTCAGATCACCTTCGAGGCAATGTTTGAGGGTGATAAGGTGGACGAGCATACAACCGTGGTTTATCTGACTTGGGATGAGATCTCACCAGTGAGCTGGGAATGGCAGTCCTTCAAGTATGGTAGCTATGAGATAAACGTCATCGGGTCCATCGTAGACGAGATCGATGTAACACCAGCCAATAATGAGGCGACGCTGGGAGGAATCATTACAGCCGAAACCATCTTCTCCGATACCCGGGAAGAGGGTGACACCCCGTACTATCTCAACCATGATACCGGCGAGTTCGGAATATGGGATAGAACTGAAATGGGGGAATTGTTTTGGACCGGAGATAACGAGAGCGATCCGGAAGAGGCTGGTTGGCATGTAGACGATATCGGGCATTTCTCAAGGCGATCATGGTATGGGGGAATATTAGATGATGGCAGGTACGATAATAACATGGAGGCCTCCCTCATCTCCCAGGCATTGAATCTTGAGCATTACTCCAACGTCACCCTATCATTCTACACTACATACGTTCTGGAAGGACGTGAGTATGACTATGTGGAAATCTCTATCTCAACTGATGTTGATGATGATGATTCCTGGGAGAGGCTGTTGAGGTTTCCTGAAGAAAATGCAAGTCACGATTCTTCACGGGAGCCAGGGAATCACTTTGGATGGCTCCATAAGGATGTTTTTATTCCGGGTGCTTACCTCCACAGCACGTTCTATATGCGGATCATGCTGAAAACAGATAATGTTATCACCTATTCTGGAGTATGGATCGACGATATGTTACTGTATGGAACCGATTCAGAAAACCCCGCCCCCGTTCCTCGGTTCAGTGCAACCCATGATCTTGGCGATAACTCATACAGTCGCCATGTAATCCAGAATCCACCGGTGGACTTCCAGCAGATTAAGGGGAACTATGCATTCAACAATCTCCCGCAGCCTGTGGGGGGCAAGCAGGGTGGTATCCAGTTGAACACGGAGATTCACTTCAATGCCGATCTGAGTTTCGATCCTGATGCAGGCGACGACACTCTCACGTACAAGTGGTTCTTCGGAGACGGAACCACCATGGACGGTAAGACGGTGACCTATGCCTACACCGGTGATCTCCCGCTCGAGGGCTACTTCCGAGTCACCCTTCGGGTTACCGACGAGCATGATGCATTTTCCGAGGACACCATGCTGATCTGGATTGGGAACATGGCTCCGGATGCGGATTTCATTGTGACTTCCGCCTTCGACACCTCGACACCCATCAGTGACGAGAACGACGGTGTGGTGAACGGTTTCATCGATGTGTTCTATGGTGACCGGATCACCTTCCTGGAGAGATCCACTGATGAGGAGAATGACTTCCTGACCTTCCAATGGGAATTCCAATGCAAGAGTACGAAATACACTATCGAGATTGTCGGCGATACCGTAAGCGGTGTTGTGGGCGAGGACTTCCTGTATGAGGGTCTTGATGGATTTGATCCTATCATTCCGGTCACCGTACTTGATTACACTGTTACTCTCCTCGTGAGCGACGGAGTGTCCATATCTGAGATGAGTTACACCATCAGGGTACATCCCTATGCCGTTGCAGATTTCGACAAACAGGTGAAGATGGGTTCCAGCCTCCTTGAGGCTACGGTGACCCTGACCTGGAGAGGATTCCCGGAAGAGGCAGCCCCGCACCCAAGCTTTATCAGCCTATCGAGACCGGTGTTTGTATACATTGATGAAACCGCTATCTCTCCTGATCCTCTCCTTGGTGAGAAGGGAGGCATCGGTGCGGTGTATGGGATCAGTTCTGTTGGCTGCAAGCTGCAGAACGGAGATGAAGGCTTCATCGAGGCTGTGATTAGCCTTCCCATCCTCGTAACGGATATTATCACAATCGGAGATTCATTCGTATTGCAGGAGGACCTGAGACTCGAGTACTTTAATGAAATGGAAGAGAGGTTCACTGTGGTCGAAGGAAGTTATGTGAATGCTCAGGGTGGCATGAAATATGTGGTAGGGACCGTGGATCATTTCTCGATCTTTACTGTGATTGTCGACAGTGTTTACAACGAATCGAACGTGAATTACGAGAGCCGACTTCCCGATCTGTCCGTTTACAACCTAGATTTATCGAGATCCCCTGTGCTGCATGGTCAGGAGACCGGGATACATGCCAGAATCCGGAACGTGGGGATTACACATGCAAGAAACGTGGGTGTTAATTTCTACGATGGAGAGGACCTGATCGGGGAGGAAACTATCAGCGTGGTGAATGCCAGTGGAGAATGGGTCGATGTGAAGGCTACATTCACGGTTATTATGTTCGATCCAAAGATATCATTTGAAAACCACATTATCAGAGTCTTTGTGAATGAACTGCTCGATATTAATGAGAGTCCGCAGAAATTCACGAACAACGTTAAGCAGGAACTTCTGGTGGCAGTCTCAACCATGAATCAACCCCCGACCCCCAAAATCACAACACCTGCATATGGTGCAACGGTAAACGGTAATGTATTGATCAAAGGTAGGATTCCGGATGATGACACCGATGTAGGTATCGTGTATCAGCCCTTTGGTAATAACGACTTTGCATGGCATATTGAGAGCGTTGATCCCAATCCCGTTTCAGTTTATTCTGTGAGCTACAATCTTGTGAATCAGTTTGGTGACGAGGTATCAGGCGGGCAGGGCAGGGTTAAGGACATTTATGGATTGAATTACGGTGATTTTCCCACGAATATCTCATATTTCGACAATGACAGGGATGGAAGGATTTCCGCCGGAGATGTTTTCCTTGTGAGAAATGTTCAGAATGGAGGGCTGGCTGAGGAGGGATATTCTCTCGAGCTTGAGTTCGGGATTGTGGACAAAGTGCAAATATCGATCAATGGCGGGGAATGGAATACGGTAACGGGCACGGATTCCTGGAGCTATGAGTGGAATGCCGAAAAAGCCGGGGATGGAGAGCATGTCATTAAGGCAAGGTCATCAGATGGTCAGGACTACTCGGAAGAGGTTCGAATAACTGTCGTTGTGGGGAATACCAGCGATGATCCGGAACTTGTTGTATATCTTATTTTGATCTCTATGTTAGGAATATTATCATTGATCCTCATCTCGCTCATCGTAGCAACGTTCGATGTTAAACTGTAATACATTGGATCGTCATTCGGATGACATTTTCGTCGATCTGACTTTGAACGAACCAACCAATTCACGATGACAATCTCCTTCGCCTCCCCCCCCTCCCCCCCGCCATAAAAGTATCGTTTAGCATTGGCAAGATAACCACGCGCACAAAAAAAAGCACCCTTCGGGTGCAATTTGAGCCTTCCGGCTCATTGACTTGA
>CAZTGJ010000017.1:0-19186 GCA_964613025.1 uncultured Thermoplasmata archaeon
AATTTCAAGGAGAGAAATGACGGAATTGTATTTTTGCAGATTCCTACAAGCTACTAATATTTTACTTATAAAATATATTTTTTATCTATAACATAGAAAACCTTTTTACTATGAAAGTTCGATTGAGTAACCGTGATTAGAGGAATCTTAATGAATTTGGATCAAAAGGACAAGATGATCATCAGTAAATACGCACAGAATCCTGGAATCTCACAACAGAGAATCGCCAAGGAGATGGGATTATCAAAGCCGGTGGTGGCCACGAGAGTACGAAAGCTCAAAGAAATGGGTGCCATCAAGACTCAAACAGGAATCAATCCTGTCAAGATGGGACTGTATATGGCCAAAGTGGAAATCAGCACCACACAGCCCCAACTGATCCTACAAATGTTCAGTAACTGTCCGTATTTTTCAAATGGGTTCACTCTCTCCGGGAGGCACAACCTCTGTCTTTTTCTGGTGAGCGAGGATATTACTACACTGGAGGCCTGGGTGACCTATCATCTTCGCTCCCTGGATTCTGTGATCGACCTGTCTTTCAATATGATCATTGATACTATAAAAGATATCATTATTCCCCCCGTACAGTTACCGGAAGATTCTGATATTCCCTCGTGTAGTGATAATTCCATGTGCGAGGAATGCCCATACCTTAAAAGTAAAAGGTGCCCCGGGTGTCCGGCCATGGGAAAGAATGACCGCTGGTTCCGCTAATGATCTTTTCATACACCTGGGAGTGATTCTAAGAATAAATAGGGAGAGATTTGGGAATGATCCCGGAATCATTACGGACAGAATGCGGAAAATGAATATTACTACCCCAGCCAATGGATGAGTCAGATACAACACAGGAGGTATCTGACATGGCTAAAAAATTACTTATTGGAGCAGCAGTATTCGGACTTGCGATCCTCGTGATCGCTTTGCTTGTACCGGCCGTCATGGCCGGAAATGGAAACGGAACCCCCGTCGAAACCGGCGCAAACTTCCTTGATGAGGATGGCGACGGTGTCTGCGATTACTTCGTGGACGAGGACGGCGACGGGATAAATGACAATGCCGCCGGAAATGCCCGCGATGACGACGAGGATGGTATTCCCAACGGTCAGGACGAGGACTACGAAAGACCAGAAGAAGGCTCCGGTGACATGCACCGCTACAACGGAAATCAGGATGACACTGAGGGAAAGGGTAACGGAGCCAGCAGCGGGAATTCCCAGGGAGGGGATTCTTCACAAGGGTCCCGGAACAGAGATGGTTCCTGTGAGGAATGATCGAACTGGCGATCCATTATTGGTAATGATCGGATGGGGTGAGAACCTCATCTGGTCATCCCAACTGGGTTGATGGAATACAGCTACCGGAACAACTCTGTGGACCTTCGAATGGGATACAAATGATGTTGATAATGGGGAGTGCACAATTAACGTCAGGAGCTACGATGGACAAAACTACTCCGAAGAGGTAACCATCACGATTTATATTGATAACAAAGACGATGATGATGGAGGGGATAGGGACTTTATTCCGGGATTCGGGTTGGTGGCCTTTATTGTGGCCGTTGGTTTAACAATAATCATGTACCGCAGGAAAGGAAAGAGCTGAAATCTATTATCATCAAACGACCGGTAAAATGACGAAAGATTTTCGATAGAAATTGTGAGGCTCTATCAATACCCCTTTTTAAACCAAGAAATTATCGGTGAATCTTCACGGAGGGGTGACCCATGCTTTGGTTTTACAATCGGATGAAACTAAACGGGGCAGAGGAGGTGGGGGTGGAGGATGAAATGGGTATAATTTCCGCATTCGAGAAAAATTTATAGCATCTAGTTCCATCATACGAAAATCTGCGAAATTCGTATAATCTGTGGAATCTGTGTCCCCGTCGTCATCTAAGCGAGAGCTAATCAATGCTAATCCGGAACATCAGGATATTCAGGTCTTGATCATGCTGAGGAGCATCTTGAACTGGGTGACGGCCTTCAGGGCATGGGGTTCGTTTGCAGGCATGACGATGAAGTCGCCCTCCTTGAGAATGTACTGGGTTCCCGAAATGGTGATGTCCACCTCACCGTCAAGCACATGGACCATGGCGTCGAATGGTGCGGTGTGCTCGCTCAGCCCCTGGCCCGTATCGAAGGCAAAGAGGGTAACGGTCCCCGTCTTTTTATCGATGAGGGTCCTGCTGACGATTGATTCTTCCTGATAGTTCAGGAGATTGTTCATATTCCGTGCTTTCGGAGCTTCATCTTTGGTAACCGGATCGTAGAAATGCTGGGATGGTGACATAAAATTACCTCACAGATATTTGCAAATTCAAGCTGATTACACCCTTCGATTATAATGCTGTTTCCCCGTATTTCCCGAAATCGTTGTTTTTCTCTCTCTTTGCACACTCGACATAACGGATCATTCGGTGAGGGGAATGCCAACCCCTGGAGTATGCCAGTTGTCGTCGTTATTGTCGTCTATAAAATCCGTTGATCATATCTGCCTGACTCTCGCTCTCCTCGACGATGGTCATAGGTATCTCTACCTCCTCCCCCGAGATGTTCATCCTGCCCTGGATGTATTCCTTCACCGGGATGATCCCTTTGATGAAACCGATTATCCCGAAAAAGATCAGGGTGAAGAGAATCTTTCCGAAGATGGTGGAATGGGTAATGCTGTCCTCCATGGCCGGTGTGGTGAACCTGGAGAAGATCCAGTCAAGGTTGGTGGAGAACATAGCCATGAGGTAGGTGGCGATGATGATCCCGATGAAGAAGAGAATGTATAGATTGATTGTATGTCCCAGCAGGAAAGTGAATGTCCTCTCTCCCGTTCGGTGGTCGTATCTTCTGGTCCGTCTCCAGTCGATGGCGAACTTGGAAACTGCAAAGGAGAGTTCCACATAGGCGAGATAGGCCATGGAGAAAAGTGCGATCTTGCTTTCCTCTGTGAAGAGGGTATAGAGATCATCGGACTCGATGGAAAAGGAATTGAGCGCCAGGGTGATCTGCAGAAATATCAGGGCCGTGGAAAGGGAAATGGGTCCCGTCGACCCGGTGAGCAGGCCGTACACTCCGAGGATGACCGCTGCAGAGAACATGAGGAGCAGGGAGAGGTAGATCGAGGGAATGATGATGTAGTCCATGAATATCTCAAGATTCCCGAAATCGAGCCTGTCGATCTCGAAGAAAGGAACGAAGATGAAGAATACGGTGATGAAGGCAATGGCAGCTGCAATGACCTGCATGAGACGCAGGGACCAGAGTGTTTTCGTTGTCATACTGAGGCCCTTGACATAGGCTCCGAATCCACCCACTGCCGTACCAAAGAAGATGGCGATGACAGATGCCCCGAATGCAGAATCCCAGAGAAGGAAGTCGGTGAATCCCTCCACCTCCTCGAGAACACTTGTTTCCGGTGCATTGATATAGAAATTCACGGCAATGGTGATATACAGGGCGATGATGGCCGAGACCTGGAGGATGAAGATATTGGTGTTTGAGAACGGGAGAACCCCGATGCGGTATCGTACCCGGGACAGGAAAAAGGATCGTTCCTCCGGAGTCCGAAGATAATCCATGGGGGTGACAGAAACCTGCCGCAGAGGTTCCATGTCTTTCTTTGTGGGCCTTGGTGAAACGGTATTTTCCATCCCCTTGGGAATGAATTCCATTCTCCCCATTTCCTCAGTCCCCGGGATCTTCTGTGGCCGGATCGACGTAAACTCATAATCTTCTTTACTATTGGGGTCTGGTCTGAGTGGAGCGGTGGGACCGGGTGACGAGGAATGTGCTGACCCCGGGGACGTGGATCCCGAGGTGGGTGCGTTGGGTCTTGGTGACGAGGAATGCCCTGATGTTGAGGGGGAAGGGGATCCTGGGGGGGAGGAGGTGGGTTCATTCTGGCCCTTCTTTCTGGTTGGTGTATTCGGCATCATCGTGCACTCCCCTCCCCGGCAAGGGCCGATGAAATGGGTGAGACCGGCTTCCAATCGATAACTCTCGCTCCCAGATATCTCAGTTCGGAGATGAGACTGTTCCGATGCATTGCTGTGATCTTGGCATCAAGTGGTGATACCCGGCCCAGGAACATGGGAAGATTCGGAGAAATGATGATCACCTCGAATCCGTGTGCCGAAAGCTCCCTGATGCTGTCCACGATGGTGCTGTCCTTGTACAGCGGGGTGAAGATGATGACGGGAGAGTGTGGGGTAAACACCGGGACCAGGAGCTCCTGGACCGCCTTCAGCGGGATGTCCCCCCCCGGCTGCATGGCAGCCAGTGAGTTCAGGATGTTGTAGAGCTGTCTCTCGCCGTTCTCGGGCTGGAGAACACTGATCCTGTCCCCGTAGACCATGAGTCCCACCCTGTCCTTCCGCTTCATGAAGAAGGCTGCGGTGGAGGCAGCCGCCCTGGACTCGTAATCGATGGGATTCTCCACGGCATTCTTCAATGCGGTCTTAAGCCGTGCATCCACGATGAGCATGATGTCGTTGATGTCCTCTCGCTCATACTCGTTCACCATGAGCTCCCCTGTCCTGCCGAAGGCCTTCCAGTTGATCTTCTTGAAGGGGTCCCCCGGGAAATACTGGCGGATGCTGTAGAATTCGTTCCCGAAACCGATCTGCCGTTTGGTGACCGCCCCCTGGAAGAGTTTCGGGAAGCTTGCTTTCAGCCGGAACTCCTCGATCTCACTAATCTCGGGAAGCACCACCGTGGTGGAGTAGAGTTCAAGGATCCGGTCATAGTAGAGCATGAAGGAATGGGAATAGTGTCTGAAACGGATTTCGTTGAAGGCAAAGATGCCCCGTCGTGGGCACTTTACTTTGTAGTGTATGGTCTTTATTTCGCCTTTCTTCAGAGCAATATAGAAATGATTGCTACCGTTCATGACGATGAATTCTTTGGGTATGACATCGAACACCTCAAGATATGAGATACTGAAACCCGAGTTCCTGATCTTGAGTTCCACCTCGATGGTTTCGTCCTCGAAGAGACGGGTCTTGTCGATGTTACGTTCCACTTCAAAAACGAAGCCCTTTCTTGTAAGAAGGATATTCACCACAACATAGGAGAGAAAGATGGTACCGAGATTCAGAAAAAGATAGTTCCTGAGAATAAGGCTCAGCAGGATAGAACCGAATCCCGTTATGACGAGCATTACTCCCTTTTTGGTCCACATACTTCTCTCTCTCCTCTTTCCCTCTATCTCTCTTTTCTCTTTCCTTTTCTTTCCTTGTCTTTTTCTTCTCTTTCCCTTTCTTTCCCTGTCTTTTTCTTCTCTTTCCCTTTCTTTCCCTGTCTTTTTCTTCTCTTTCCCTCTGTCTCTCCTTTCCTGGTGGCTCCTGGTGCTCAATAGAACGATGCACACGATCAGAGGGTGGAGCTTTCTGCAGAGGTTGGCACCGGTACGCTGTTGAGGATCTCCGCAAGGATATCCTCGGGCCGGATACCGCGTATCCTGGGTTCTGGTTTCAGGATGAGCCGGTGTTTCAGAGCGGGAATGACCACATGCTTCACATCATCGGGTGTGACATAGTTCCTGCCCGAGAGCACGGCAACTCCCCGGGAGAGCTTGAAGATCGCCTGGCTTCCCCTGGGACTCGATCCCACCTGGACCCTTGGGTCCTGCCGGGTCATCTGGACGATGGAAACGATGTACTGGATGATACGGAGATCCACATACACCTCTTCCATGGCTCGCTGCATGTGAACCACGGTCTGCGGGTCTGTCATCTTCTCCACCGGGACCTCATCCTCCTTTCTCTGATACCGATTGATCAGGATCTGTCGTTCCACATCCTCGTCGGGATAGCCGATGCTGAGCTTCATGATGAACCTGTCAAGCTGGGCCTCCGGCAGTGGATAGGTGCCCTCGTACTCGATCGGGTTCTGGGTTGCGAATACGATGAAGGGGCTTGAGATGGTGATGGTCCTGCCCTCGATGGTCACCTGAGCCTCCTGCATGGCCTCCAGCAGGGCTGCCTGGGTCTTGGGAGGAGCACGATTGATCTCATCAGCCAGCAGAACGTTGGTAAAAATAGGGCCCGGATGGAATTCGAAACTGGTGTCCTTTGGATTGAACACATAGGTTCCGGTGATATCCGACGGAAGGAGATCCGGTGTGAACTGGATCCTCTTGAAGTTGCAGCCCAGTGCCCGGGCAAAGGTGTTCGACATCAGGGTCTTTGCCAGACCTGGGAAATCTTCGAAAAGGATATGGCCGTTGGAAAGAATGGCGATCATCACCATTTCCAGTACGTATCGTTTTCCAAGCACGGTGTTCGATACCTCAGTGATCAGTTTGTATGAGTTTGCCGAGGCATCTTCGATGGACATAGGTTCCTCAATCATAAGACACTCTCCAATATGAGACGTTATTCATCGATTGATACTTTTTAATGTTCTGACCGTCCACGTGTGTTGTCGTTTCTGGTATTCTAGGTGATTGTAACATAATGTATTGTGGTTTCCGTATGAATGGAATGAAGGAAACAAACGATCGAACTCCCCGATGTGGGGGGGTGGGGCAGGGGGGGCTGTGATACGGAGATGACGATGTGGAGAGGGAGATCAGTACATCCCCTCCTGAAGCGGAAAGATGTCATCGATCTTGAGCACAACCGAATTGAGACGTTCGGCTATGTTGTACCGATACGGATGGAGGAGAAAATCCACAAGCTCGTTGTCCTCGATGAGCTCCTGCAGATCTCCTTTCAGGGTCAGATTGTACTGGGTCTTGGTGGATGATGCGTATGCGTACACGTTGGAGGAGTCCGGGAAATAGAGATTATAGTGGGATTTCAAACGCTTCATAAGGATGTTCCGTACATCGGAAAGGCGGTCGGGAGCCTGTTCCACATAGGAATCCCAGTAGGTCAGATCGAATCTGTGTCGGAAGCGGATGGGGGGCTTGGTTATGGCATACGTGAGGCCGAAGAAGTTCAGAAATGCCAGGGCGATGATCAGACCCAGCAGTTGATCGCTCTGCAGGAGGATATAGATGTAGATGTTCTCAAGGCTGAAGATGGAGTTCGTGATAGGTGTCGGCTGGATGTGCCTGCTCTCGTCGAAGATCACCGTTCCGGAGTAGCCCAGCATCTCCTCGATCAGGGTAAGGATGAATTCCGCATTCTGCTCTTCTTCCCACATGTCATTGATGCAGAAACTCGAATCGGAGATGAAGATGATCTCCCCTGCCTGTCCCTTCGAGACAACCCTGACCCCCACCGGAAGTTCCCCATAGGTGTCCAGACTGCCGATGGAATCGATCTTGCCATTATCATTGGTATCCTCATAGCTCTCCTGTGATGTCCGGTAAATGACCTCAGGCGCACGGAAGAGTTCATGGCTGGTACCCAATAGCTTCAGTGTAGTGGGTTCGTTCATGAGGATAGGGAATTCCTCCTCATCCACATTCACATTGATCATGATGAACGAAAGGTTGTCCTTGAATGCCTGACTCCATATCCTGTGGCCGGTAAAACTCACACCGACCCTGTTCGAAAAAGAATTGGCATCACCGAAATCATCAGCAATGATCACCTTCCCCCCCCGGTTCACGAACCTGAAGAGAGCATCGCTCTGCAGCTTGTCATACCCTTTCTCAGCCCCGAAGCAGATATACAGTGAATCCTCAGGGTGATCCACCTCATCCAGAATGAGGGGATTGGAGATGATCGAAGCAATGTCGTACTCCTTGGTCTCCAGATCCTTCCGCAGTGAGGAAAGACCATTCCATTCGTCGGAATAGATGGAAAGCTGAGCCTTGCGTTTCGTGAAGAGACCATCGGTGGATGAGAACACCGCTGGGAACAGGATGTTTATCAGGAGAATGAGAACAACCATAATGGCAAGTGTGATCAGGGAGTTTCTTTTCATCAGCGTTTCCTCCTTGGTGCTCCCAGCCCTGCAAGTTCCCGCTCCACATTTCTCAGACTTTGGACTGCCCTTTCTTTGTGGCCCTCGCCGGTGTCAAAATTGCTGTAATCCGCATACTCCATCATCTGGGTCAGATTCCCTATCCCATCATCCGAGAGCCGCATGGACTTCTGGGTCGTCCCCTTGAATTCGTTCACGGTCTCGTGATTTCTCCGGATGAGATTGAACCGTCGGAGATGACGGCACATGAGATTGTAGGCGATAAAGATCACGGATTTTGGATTGTCCCCGGCATCGAGCCGCAGGGCGCTGTCATGTACGAGACTCATGAGGTATTTGATCTGCTTCCTTCTCCATAAATAGAAACCGGCAGTTCCGAATATGATATAGAGGAAGAGGGCTCTGGTGGTGAAGAAACTGGAAAGGTCGATTGGTGGCCCATCCCTATCTTTGATGGAGATCTCCTTGGAATCCTCCGAAGAGTAGAATAGCGTATCTCCCCTGAACTCTGCCGTGACCGTGATCGAATGATTCGAATCCATGATTCCGTTGAACCGGTATCTCCCGTCTTTATCCGTGCTGGCGGTGATGACATTATCCCCGAAAGTGAGGATGATATCGGCATTGGAGATCGGTTCCCCGTCCAAATACGTGAGTTTCACCGTTCCCTTGAATTTCTCTTCGAAATACAAGGAATCGGGAACCGAAAGCGTGAGAATGGTGAAGGCCTTGATGTTCACCGTGAAATTGCGCTGACTCCCGAGATAGTACTTGTTTGCGGGATAGATGAAGGTATAGTTCTCCGGACCCCATCTGGCCGAAACATTGCTCTCATACTGGAATGCACCCGAGTTGAGATTCACATCGATATATTCCCCCTCCAGTGAGACATTGATCTCCCCCACCGGCACATTCCTTCCCGATGAATGACTATCCCGGACCGATCCGGAAAGGATCAGTTTTCCGTCGATCTGATCCTCTGTGACAACGATCTTTGTTGGATGAATCACATTGATCTCGATATCGGTTGGATTGGGAAAGAGTTCGAAGTGGGTATCATTTTCAATATCCTCGATTTTGAGGACGTGGGATTCCAGAGGATGAAGCTCCGTATCCACATAGAACCTTGTCCGGGAATTCGACAAATTCGTCTTGTTCGACTCCCCTCCGAAGATCAGCAAGAGATCGATGTTCGGTGGTTTGATGCCCAGGTCTGTGGTGATGTTCAGGGTGAGGTTGAAGTAGTCTCCGGCCAGTACCGGGTGTTCGAGTTCGAATTCTTCCGGTATGGAATCGTAGATCGATGAATTGATCGTTATGCTCATCTTGTAATAGGTGAAGAGCGTATAGTTGGCACTACTGGAAGATGCAAGATAGAACGTGAAAGGCTGATACATGGCTTTAGCCTCGAATATACCGACTTCCGCGTGTGGGTAGGTCACCCGGAAACCTGTCGGACCTGCGAATACTGTTCCTATGGATTTCCCGTCGAAGAACAGGTCCACATATCCCTGAACATTTTCATTCAGATTGTCCTTGACTTCACCGGATATGTCGATGAGTGACCAGTGTGCCCGTGATGAATTCATGATGAGATGAGTGGGCACATATACCCAGAGAGTTTCGTAATACGTGATGGGAAGCAGGGTCAGATTCCCCTCATAGAACGTGACTATTTGATGTGCGCCAGGTTCCGTGTTGGGAGGAATTTCGAAGGTATGGCTGAAGTTGCCATCGCCATCTGTTTGCAGGAAATCAACCAGACCATCGAAGGTGATCCGAACCTCGGCTGATGGAATGGAGTTGTTAGCCACATCGAGAAGACTGCCGGTGATGGTGACCATCTCCCCGCGGACCCCATCCGGGACCTTCAATGTGATGTAGGTTGCCCGCATCATAAATACCACGGTTGAATTCGATGAAGCAAGGTAGTGGGTATACGGGTATGGATTGGAATTATTGACGTAGAGAGTGTAGAATCCGGGGATCCGGTAGGGTTCGAGGGTCCATGTGGTATTGTACTGTCCTATCATTGCCACCGGGTATTTCCAGAACGTTCCCATGTTCGAAGAGAGAGTTGCATTCAATTCCACGGTTACCGGATTTCCCCGATCGTCAGTTACATTTCCGGAGATGATATATCCATATCCTGCAACGGGATCGGGATTATTGTTGATGGTTATTGTAAGATAGGAGACCACATGAATGGTGGTGGCGCTTTCAGAAAAGTGATAGAACTCATGTCTTGGAAATTGGGCTATAACTGTGTAGAAAGCAAGGGACATCGTGGAGTTGACGTAATGATGTCGGAAGAATCCACTCTCGTTCGTCGTCAGGAAAATCTTATCGTTACTGAAGAAAATGGTGATGTTCTGGCCGGAGAGGGGATCGCCAAGGTTGTCGAATAGATGACCCTGAAGGAAAAGTTCATCCCGGGTGGCAAAGGTGATCTCTATCAGGTCGATGTGAGTGCTTGCGTAGACATCAATGGTGTAGTTCCTCTCCGATGTGTCAAAATAGGAGGTCCCGTTGAACAGGATCAGAACGTATGCCGGACCCAGGTCCAGATCATCATCGAGAGGAATGTGCTCAAGAAAGGTTCCATCCTCTTCTGTCGTGGTATGGCCCAGATAGGTATCCCGGAGGTAAATATCCAGCCAGAGGCCAGGTATGCCGTTCCCCAGCTCATCCCTGATGATACCGCTGAAGGTTCCCAGGTCTCCCCGTGTCAGGTTGTAAGGGGACACGGTGATCGTGGTGAGATGGTATATCGTGATAACTGCGGTATTGAAGCTGCTCTCATAGTAATTCATGGCCTCGAAGGCAACGGTCAGATCAAAATCACCGCTTTCCTGTGTCAGTGGAATAGTGAGCTCCCAACTAAAATTGCCTGATTCGAGGATCGGAACATACTCGATATCCATGAACGTTATGGTGAGTGGCAGCTCCAGCATATGGCCCATATCGTCATAGAATGTTCCCCTCAGAGTAAGGTTGGTACCAGCCTGTACCCGGGTGTTCAATTGGGTGATGTCTATGGTCGTATAGGCCTGGACCTGGTAAGAAAGTTCGGATGATGATCCTCGATAATAGCCGGTCTCCCTGAACAGGATCTCAAGGGTCAGGGGACCCGGCAGATAGTCAGGAGCGAGGTAATAGGTGAGTGTGAATCCGGAGGAATCGGTGATCACCTCACTGATCAGATGCTCCTTCCCGAGACTGTCCACAGCATAGAGGAAGATGTTCATGTTCGTTACATTCACACTGTTGTCGTCAATGAGCCATCCTGTGATGGTGATGTTCTGGTCTCTGGTTATCCATCCCTCGTCCGGATCGCCGACGATGATGAGTGAAGTATAGCTGAAGACACTGTAGTTCACCACTGAAAAGGAAGGAGTGAACATGTCACTTCCGTTGTAATATGCCCCAATTGTGAGCGGTCCGGGTGACCGACGGGTTATATCATTGTAGAAGAAGTCACCGTCCTTACCCACATTTACCGTGGTGAGATAATCCCCATCCCAATACAATGCGATGCTCCCTGCTACCGGGATCCCGCTACCGGAATAGAGAGTGCCATTGATAGTATAAAGCTCCCCGATCTCGATGATCCCGGGAAAGAGATAGACATAGGTCGTTATCTTGTCCACATAGAGATCAAGATTTCTGGTGTTGGATGGAATGGTCTCCGAGGGATCGGGGTGGAACGCAACATGGAGGAAATAATTCCCTCTGCCGAGGTTGAAAGGAATGCGGACAGTGGCGTTGAAATCCTTCCCGCCGGCATCCGTATACCGGGAGAGAGAATCATTGACAAGCTCCATACCATGGAGGATGATGACCAGATTGCCCCTGGTGGAGACATTGTTCCCCAGTTCATCGGTTATCCTTCCGGTGACGTATACCAATGCACTGGCATCCTGAGACGATGGTTCCACCTGGGCGTTCATGAGTACTTTTGTCACATTGATCTCTACCTTGAAGGCGGTGGTGGAGTTCAGATAATACTCATGACCGGTGAAGCTCAAAATGAGATCGAACTGACCGGGGGTCTCTAATCCGCTCACCGAGTAGCTCAGATTATACTCACCCTGGCCAGTGGTTATGAAGTAATCCACTTCGGAGCCATCCCATGTCATGCTGATGTTCTCTGACGCCAGGGCGGTTCCGTTCACCGAGGACAGATAGCCGGATACGTAGATCGTCGACCCCCGACCATATGTCATAGACGCGGGAATCGAGGGATTGAGAAATACCTCCGTGAAGAGTTCGAACGATCGGTTTTCTGAGACGTTCCCCAAATATCCACTGTGCGGGATCGCAATGAGAGAGAGATTGTTCGGACCGAGCCGTGTGTCAGTGAGGATGAACTCGAGCGTAATGTTCCCTGTGGCATTGGATGATCCGGTACCTACCGGGACAGTACCCGACATCACGATGAAGGGATGGTATGGCAGTGGGGTAGCGTTGAGCGTGGTGATGCTTCCGGTGAGGGTGAACGGATCTCCCATATAGAGTGTGGCCGGAATGGGGTCGAGCCTGATCACCGTCTCGTTGGTGCCCGGAGGGTCATCTGGCCGCGGTTCTCCGGGATCTGCGGATCCGGTACCACCCAGATTGATGCGGTGCCAGTTGGAATCCGAATATTCCCCTTCCGGGATATAGACCTCGACAAAGCAGTGAGCCTCATTCGCCACATATCGCGTCGGGATTCCAAGAGCATTTGCGGTTACGAAGAATGCGAACGATCTGTGTCTGCATGCACCAATCTTGTTGATAGAAATAGCCTGGTAGATATCCTGATTTCCCACAGGATCCGGCACATCACCGTTTCCTTCTGAGAAGTTCGAGAAATACGAAGTGAGATTGGTCACGATCAGCTTAAGATTTGTTTCGTCTTCGAGGTTTCGCACTCCCGGATCATCGGCGTTGTCCAGGAACCAGTCAACACTTCCGCGGATCTCCACGGTGATGTTCGGGAGCAGTCCATCCGGAATGTCATCCGTTGTAAGGACTTGTGGGATGTCAAGGGTGAAATAGTTCCCGTTGGTACCCATTGTGTAAAACAGGATACCCTCGTAGCGGGTCACCACATCGGGATCACCGTCGTAGGGGGCAAGAACGTAATAGTTGTCTGCAGGGTCTTTGTAGAACGTGAGGGATGCTGCCTGGAAATAGCTGTCAAGAAGCACCGAATCCGGGGCTGGATTGGGTATTCTGAAATACCGCCCTTCCTCAAGTGAAACATTGATCCTACCATAGAAGATGAAATTGTAATCTCCCGATGAAACCGGAAGCACGGTGGTGGTATTGTCCCTCAGATATATCAGATAGTTGCTCCCGAGACCGTCAAGTACCTGCCATCGCTTCAGGGTTCCCAGGGGAGGCTCGAACACATTGATGATGGTAACCTCATTATCGGTCCGACCGGTATCCGGTGGAACGCCGTCTCCGGTTGGGATCCCCGTCCCCCCGTTCCCCCCTCCTATATTTCCGAAGTCGTCAGTCGGGTCCCATGGATCGGTCATATTGAAGAACTCTCCCACATTGGATACTCCGCCGAAATCATAATCCGGAGCTGCATCGTTTGGATTCCTTGGATTGAGTCCGTTCATCACTTCCCAGCCGTCCCACATGCCATCCCCGTCGGTATCCTCGTTAAAGGGCAGGGTCTGGTTCAGGAACTCCTCGATGTTACTGAGTCCGTCATTGTCAGGATCTTCCAATGCATCATTGGGATCACTGGAGTTGAGTCCGTGGATGTCCTCCCATATATCGGGAATCCCATCATGATCCAGGTCCACATCCCGTGGATTGGTGTCTGCGAAATACTCATCAACATTGCTTACACCATCACCATCTGAATCTAGATCGGCATCAGAGGGATCATTGGGATTGAAATCCCATCTAACCTCCCAGCCATCGGGCATGAGATCGTTATCACTATCCGGGTTCAGTGGATCGGTTCCGTTCTCGTATTCCTCTGCAGTGGTGAACAATTCCTCGCCAGGTCTTGAGAACTGACCGTCATATCCGTCTTCATCGGGATCCTCGTCCAGGAAGTCTGCCGAACCCGACGGCAAGATCATCAGGGAAACTGTGAGAAGTGCGAATAGTGTGAGAATAAAAATGATCATTGCCATGATCCGGGGTGATTTCATGAACGAGCACGATGACGATGAAGAAAAGGAGAGGGGGGAGTGGGAAGGGGAATGTGCTTTAGAATTAGCATTGAGATTCGAATTTGATATCGCATCCATTATTGCCCGCCCCCTTCAATGACGATGTAGGCAATGAATCCGTCGTTGTATCCCTTGATCAGGCTGTCCGGGATGAAGGGGTTGCACTGGTACTGGGGAAACTGATCCGAGAACATGAATTCCATCAGGTTGGTGAATATGCGATATTCGTCGGGGACCCAGGGGAAATTATGACCGTCGTTATCCGGATCCTGGGCTGCATCCTGTGGGTCGGTTGCATTGAGGAAATAATGGGTCAGATCCCCGGGAATGATCCATCCGTAGGTGAAATTGCTCTCCCATCCGTCTGGCATGAGGTCCCCGTCGGTATCCATCATGGTGGGGTCCGTAAAGACGCGATAAAGGGGAGTGCCATAGATTTCCAGGAAATCGTTCACTCCATCCCCGTCGGTATCATTTTCCAGCGGGTTGGTGGAAAGATGACCGTCGTAATCGATGGGGTTGAGGAATTCGAGGGAACTATTGAGCCCGTCACCATCCACATCATATCCCTGGTCCCCCTCCTGTGAGGGATTGAAGAACTTGGTGAGATTCCGGGTATCGGGATCCTTTGAGATCCGGGTGATATATCGGTAATATGCCTCCCATACATCCCAGATCCCATCCTCATCACTATCGGCAACCAGTGGATTCGTGCCGTTGTAATATTCATCGAGGTTCGTATAGCTTTCGCCAGTGGAAAGGAATCCATCCCCATTGATATCATAGGAATCGGTATCGTTATCCATGCTTGAGTCATGCTTCCAGACCGGATTCAGGAAAAACTTCACCTCCCATCCGTCGGGCATCCGATCCTCATCGGTATCATTGTTGGTGGGATCGGTGGGACGTGTGAAATTCAGCTCCTCGTAATCGGACAGGCCGTCCATATCCGTGTCCCATTCGGACGGATCGGTATAGATGAATCCGTCGGTATCCGACAGATGGAGCAGGGTCGAATTGAATTCAAGGTAGTTCTCGATGGTGTCGAAATCCTTGTCCTCATGTTTGTCCAGGGGATCAGTGGCATTGAGGCCGTGGAACACCTCCCATCCGTCCCACATGGAATCCCCGTCGGAATCGGGATCGTAGAGGTCGGTATTGTTCAGATATTCCATGAGATTCGTGAAATTGAAATAGGTGTCATAGGTTCCGTCATAATCCGTATCAAGCCAGCAACCGTCTTTATCCGGATCGTATTCCGCATCAGGAGCAAATGTGGGATCGAGACCGTGCTCTACCTCCCAGCCGTCCGGTATCCCATCGAAATCGGTATCCGGAGCGGTGGGGTCGGTGATGAATCCATCAGCTCCGAGCACGATCTCCTCCTGGTCGAGGATACCGTCCCCGTCTGTATCATTGGAGGCGGGATTCATCTGGATGATCCCGTCCACATCGAAGAAGGTGTTATTCCATTCCTCGAAATTGGTCACGGTATCACCATCCAGATCACCCTGTGTGTCATCTCTCAGGGGATCGAGACCATAGAACACCTCCCATCCGTCGGGCATGAGATCTCTGTCGGTATCGGGATCAAATGGGTTCGTACCATTCCGGAATTCCTCTACGTTGAGAAAGGATTCGTTGAAATCGATCCTTCCATCGTGATTAAAGTCGAATCCATCCTCGTCCGGGTCCTCATAGGCATCGTTCGGGTCCAGCGGGTTGAGTCCGTAAAAATACTCCCATCCATCCCACATTTCATCCCCGTCGGGGGGCATGGTATCGTTACTGGATGGGTTTGTCCAGTTCACGGCATCATTGTATTCCATAATATTGGTGTAGTCTCCGTTTTCCACTTCGGGAAGACCCCAGAGTTCACGGTACGCGTTGAAACTGTCCCGATCGTAATCCTCCTGGGAATCGTCGGAGGCCGGATCCAGATTGAACACGGCTTCGAACCCATCGGGCATACCATCACCGTCGGTGTCGGTGAGGAAGGGATTCGAGTTCTTCCTATACTCCTCCACATTCGTATATTTTTCAAATGCATCTATATTTCCATCCCGGTCGATGTCCCAGCCGTCCGGTTCCTCATCACGGTCGGCATCGAAGGAATAGTTGGGGTCGAGAAATTGATACGAACCGTTATCGCTCAGCCACCCTGTATTCCAGTGGATCTCCCATCCGTCGGGCATTCCATCGAAATCGGTATCGTTGGTGGAGGGATCAAGCAGTGCGCTTTTATGGTACTTCTGGAAGATCTCCCATCCGTCCAGGAGTCCGTCACCATCAGTATCATTCTCAACCGGGCTGGAATGGATGTAGTCATCCACATTTATTTTAGGATTCTGGTACTCATCGAAGTTTGAGAGGAGGTCTCTATCGAGATCATCATTCCTTCCCTCGGGTTTCAGGGGATTGAGCTGTTGGGCATGCTGAACGATGTAGGGATCGTCGGGATCGGTTATGGCCCGGTCGAAATAGTATGCCTCCCATCCGTCGATCATACCATCCCCGTCGGTGTCGTTATTCCTGGGATTGGTTTTCTTCAGGAACTCCTCGTAATTGGTGAAGTTCTCGGAAATGGTGATCTTACCGTCCCGATTCCTGTCGAACCCATCCCCATCGGGATCCTCGTCCCTGTCAGTGGGATCCAGAGGATCGAGATCGTAGAACACCTCCCATCCGTCCCACATCATGTCCCTGTCAGTATCGGGATTCCGCGGGTTGGTATCATTGTTGAACTCCTTGATATTTGAGAAATTCTCATATACCTCGAAATAGTTATCGTGATTGGCATCGAATCCATCGAAATCGGTATCGTAATGAGCATCATCGGAATCCAGAGGGTCCAGAAGATAGTACACTTCCCATCCGTCCCACATGCCGTCCCCGTCGGTATCCTGTTCGGTGGGATCGGTCCCGAGGATGTATTCCTCAAGATTCGTATACGTCTCATTGAAAAGCTTCCCCTCGATGAATCCGTTCCTGTCGAAATCCCAGCCATCCTTGTCCTTATCATAATCGGCATCCTTTGCATCCAGCGGGTTGAGGCCGTACCGGATCTCCCAGTCATCGGGCATACGGTCCCCGTCACTATCAAGAAGTGGTAGTTCGTCATCGGGATTTGCATCCCGCGAACGGGTGTGGGTTGATTCCTTGTAGTTCATTATTGGGAGGAAAGGGATAATCATCAGAAGAATTATGACGAATGCGACAGTTGCGATGGGATGTTTCATGGTTGGGCTCCAGTTGCCTTTTCTTCCTAACTTTATAAATACGGGAGTTTTCGAAATCTAACCGAGATTTGTATTTATGTTTTGTGGTTTATCTATTGTACTTAATGGGTATTAATACGATATTGGTTTTGGTTTTTACAGTTGTTTTTGTTTTTGTTTTTACTTTGCATGATATGAATCTTTTGTCTTTTTTGTAAAATAATTCTGCATGAAATAACACATAATAAATATTTTATTTTAATTTTTGTCGTAAAAAACAATAGTTTGAAAATCTGCAAATTAATCAAATCCGAAATAATAAGGACGAAATTTTGTCAATAATGAAAATACAATCGCTAAACATCAATATTCTCTATGCAGTTGCCCAATCCTTGCAAATCAGACTTGCCTGTTTCAATACCGTTTGAGTTGCGCTTTCCTGTTTATCCGGTGGATATCCATATCGTCGTAGTATCCTTTTAACCGCCACCCGCATTTGTGCCTGCACACTTTCCCTCAATGTCCAATCAATGGATACATTTCTTCTGATTGTTTCCACTAATTCTCTCGCAATCGTTCGTAAAATGTCATCTCCAAGAATTGCAACCGCACTATCATTCACTTCGAGTGAGTCATAGAATGCAAGTTCTTCATCGGTCAGTCCCAACTCCTCCCCCCGCCTCCTTGCCTCATTCATCTTCCTTGCAAGCTCGATCAGTTCTTCGATTATCTCTGCTGCCTCGATACTTCGGTTGTGGTATCTCTTTATTGACTTTTCCAACATATCGGTAAAAGACCTAGATTGGATAATATTCTTCCTCGATAAAATTCTAATCTCATCATAGATCAATTTTTTCAGGAGTTCGAATGCTAGATTCTTATGAGGCATATCCCTCACTTCTTCAAGGAATTTCTGAGAAAGAATTGATATTTCCGGTTTTTCCAATCCAGCCACATCAAAGATATCGAGAATTTCATCCGTCGCAATTGCCTTGGAAACAATTTGCTTAATTGCAGAGTCTACATCCAACCTATCCTTGGTTCCATCAGTCGAGGTTATTTTTGCAATTCCAGCTTTGACTGCCTGGAAGAATCCTACATCATCCCTGATTCCCTTGGCTTTATCATGAGTGCCTGCCAAAGCAAACGCCCTGGATAATTTAGTCACATTTTTCAGATATCGTTCCTTCCCTTCGTCCAGTTTCAATATATGCTCCATAGCAGTCTTGATGACGGTGAGTTTTTCTGTTGGATTTCCCATGAAGAACTGCGAATAATCAAATCCATGAAACATAAGAGATACGATCTCATGTTGTTCCAACAAAACCTCCACGATCTCTTCGATTGGATAATGGGTTTTCCCCTTTCCCCCACCATTGGAATATTGTCTCAGAGCTTTTTTCAGTTCATAGGCGACCCCAAGATAATCAACGATTAGCCCACCTGGTTTATCCTTATACACTCGATTCACTCTGGCAATCGTCTGCATCAAACCGTGTGCCCGGATTGGTTTATCTAGGTACATTGTGTGAAGATTCGGGCAATCAAATCCTGTTAACCACATGTCCCTTACAATTGCAATGGACATCTGAAGATCCGGATCCTGGTGAGGAGACCGATCCGTCTTCCGGATCTAATGATCGCAGACGTGCAGGTGGTCAATAAGAATGGCAATGAAGATTTCATCCAGGGAGATCGAGTTATGGTGATGGCGCATGTGAAGAACATAGGTGATGATGATGTCTCTGATGAATTCGAAGTTTATTTCGAATACTGGTACCGGGATGACAGCCCGTTGGAACCGGTATGGATGGAGCTTGGAACAGAATTTGTTTATCAAACGATCCATGTGAATGGAGTGAACTACTACCCCCTAAAGGGGGCAGCGTCAAAGTGTTAAAATGCTTGTTTA
>CAZTGJ010000018.1:0-18917 GCA_964613025.1 uncultured Thermoplasmata archaeon
ATGGCTACCCCTCCCCTCTTTGAAGATTTTCATACTTTATGTACTATGAAAAATTTCGCTCAGTAATGTCGAAATCTGAACAATTTACAAATATCAACTGGCCAACATTCTCGGGGATGTTGGGTTCGTTTTGTTCCAGAATGTAGTGAAGGGGCTGGTTCTGAATTGTATTCGTTTGATCCATGACATGAGAGCTCCAACCTGAGTAGGTACTGGACTGGAGAAGTATCCCTGTGCTCATTTGATTCCGGAGAAGTGTGGCATTTTGTGAATAGGCCACCCGTATATCGGATCGACCATTAGAGGAAAAAATATTGTCACATGCAAAGGAACCGATATTATCCCTATAGATTTCTATCCCATCCCTTCCATTTTCTGAACAATTATTGTTTTTTTACCGTAGTTCCGGTACTGTAAAATAGTGTTATGCCGTTCTCCGGATGAAGGTAGCAACTGTTGTTTGTAAGGGTGAAATTGGCACAGCGACTTAATTCTATTCCTGCCCATTCATTTTCGAAACATCGATTGTTATCAAGATAATTGGGAAGCTTGACATCTTCAGCGCCTATCCCAATATAGTTATTGTGGCAATCATTATCAAATATCCTGTTATCTGTTCCATCAAATATGGTGATTCCATTCTGATTATCTGTCAGGATATTCCCGTGAATGGTACATCCATTGGCATCGATGAGAATCCCACCAACAGTTCCTGATTTTATACTTCCAATCACTTTGAATCCTGCAATTTCTACATTATCAGCAGATATTCTGATTACAGATCCGATTTCATTTCCATTGATAACTATGCTGTCAGCCGGACTTCCTGAACCAACAAGATGAATGGATTTTTCGATCACCAATGTTTCGATGTACATTCCTTCGAATACGATAATGGTATCGCCGTTAATCAGATCCTCGTAGCTAAAAGCTTCGTTGATCGTACTGAAGTTCCCCTCCCCGCCACCCCCCACATACAGTGTGATAGGATAATCCCGGTGTACGATAACGGTTTTGGTTGCTCTATGGGACATGAACCCGAGTTCATCCGTAACCGTCATTGAGATAGTATGTCTTCCGATAGACAGCGAATTGGTGGCAAAAGATTGCTGATGGCTGAGAAAGCCATCGATGGATGATCTCCATTCATATTCAGTGATTGGGTAAAGGCCTGAGCCATTGCCTGAGAATGAAACTAAATTCCCGAATATCACAGGATTCGGGGACAAATTCTCGATCCGGCATGCAGGAATGAAATCGAGGACCACCAGACCGCCATCCCCGTCACAAAGAAAGAAATCATCATCAAGGACTTTGATCCTGTACGCATCAACCAGTCCTGAATCGCTGCTCACGGATCGGGGGTTTGCGGGATCTGAGACATCGATAATTGAAACATGACCCAGGGCTGTGATGAAGAGAAAATCATTGTATTTGGTAACTGATCCCGACGTATAGGTGGGAACATAGTATTTTGATATAAGTTCGGGCTCTGTACGGTTTGAAATTGAGAGAATGTGAAGATTGCTATTATAATCAATGACATATGCCATTTCGCCATCAATGACGAGATCGTGGGCTGAATTAATATTACTGTATCTTCCGGCATAGCTGATATCATTCTTATCGGAACAATTCACTACGATAAGGCCGTCCTGATCATAAGCGATATACACGAAATCATCCATGACATCGATTGCATCAGCTCTTCGGTCTGAACGTGAATAGGTGTCCATCACAATGGGATTCTCCGGGTCGGTGATATTGACCACGAATATTCCCTTCTCGAGGTCCGCGGCATAAAGATAATTGCCAACGATCGTGAGATCCCTGACATCCCCTCCTGAAAATGGATTGATTGATCCTCTGTTCCCCGGGACCTCCCGGTCCGTCATGTTGTAATATTTCACTCCTCCATCCCCTGATGTTACATACAAATAATCATTGGCAAATGCGATTTCGTTGGTATCCTTAGCCCCGAGATCATTGGTGGTAGTTTCCTGATGATAGATATGCTGTAGGTTATTGATGTCATGTGCATCCACGATGATAAATCCGTTGTATCCATCCGCGATATAACCATAATTACCCTGAATAATAATATCCCTGGTGTCAATGGTGGTGTTCAGGAAGCCAATGTCCTTTGGACGACTGGGATTGGAATTATCGAGGATCTCCGGAAGATGCCGCCACTGGAGTGCCAGTCCGTAATCATTCCAGATCTCGATCCCCCGTACACGAGTTCCCTGGGTTTTACATGATCCGGCTTTATATGGGTTAGCACCATCCTGAACATTCAATACAACAACGCCTTGAGTTTCGGCTGCCAAGTAGCAGTAGTTACCCTGGTGGACAATATCCCAGCCATAGGCATCACTATAGGAACCCTCAAGCTCCGGATTTTCCTTGTCACTTACGTTCACTACGATGAGTCCTTCCAGGTAATTGTTGATGTATGCGGTATCACCTGATATTCCGACACCGATAGTATATTGGCCAGGATATGAGGAAATGACTGCTGGATTTTCAACATCTAAAATGTCCACTACCACAAGATTGGACCAATCTGCGATATATGCAAAGTTTCCTTGAATAGCGATTTCGTATGCATTCCCTTCGGTATCACATTGGCTGATAAAAGTGGGATTCGAAGGATCTGTAATATCGAGGATAGAAAATCCGAAGCTGCCACCGGCAACGTATGCATGAGTGCCATGGAAGGTAACGCTCCGTGCATAATCAAGATCCAGCTCGGAAACGATATAGGGGTTTGAGGGATCCGAGATATCTGCCACAACGAGACCATTCTCTTCATCAGAAAGATAGGCATAATCTCCCCACAGGGTGACCCCGATACAGGTACCATTAGTATGGAGAAATCCGATCTCTTCTGGATTGGCTTGATCGGTACAGTCGAATACGGTCATCCCCTGACGACACGAGGAATATAGATACGGATAATCATAATCCGAACCCCAATACTGGCCGCCGAATCCACTCTGGTATCCCAAATCGAACTCCTCATGTTCTTCTTCACCATTCGCACCATCCAGTTGGATCAGAAGAATAACACAGATAGCAACCATGAACATGACAAATACAACAATTCTTGCTGGAAGTGAATTTCTTGTACACATTTTCTCACCACGGAAACATTTCATGTATTGTAGCTATTTTATGTATTTAATTGTTACTCTTCGCTGATAAAAATATAAGTTGATTGGAACAGGATTCCCGCTTTTCTTTTTGCTAAGGGGATATCATTATCAAAATTATCTTGTATCAATTTTGGCGCTTCGTCCCGCATTGAAGACAGAATGCATATTGGCTTTCAACAGGCTTATTACAACTGGGACATGTCCAGCTTGTGGAGGATTGCGTAGTTTGAGAAGAGGGTTCAGAATGTGATGCCGGGTGGTGTGTCGGGTCCAGGTGTGGTTGTGGTGCAGAATCCATTGGTTGTTGGGTTTGAATGTGCTCTAACTGAGGAGAAGATTGTACAGATGGTTGAGATGAGGAATACACGGGCGGTGGGGTTGTGGGATTGGGATGCTGCTGAGTTGCGACGGGGGTGGATGGCATCGTAGTCAGAATTTGTCCCTGCATGGATACTGATGAACCTTGCTGAGAAGGTGGGGTTTCCTGCTTTGGGATAGTATTCTTCCTCATTGTTACCCCGGCTCCACCGGCGGCAACGATACCGATGATCACAATAATGGCAATGATTGGAATGGGTCCGATCTTGTTGAGCGGGAATTCCTCCCCGCTTCCTCCCCCCCCCTTCCCGGAGATTTCCAGAGTGGTTGTTTTTTCGTTGCTCCAGGTCCCCTGGCTGTCCCTGATCTTCAGTGTGATGGTGTGTGTACCCTTTTGCAGTGCGGTATAATCGAATTCCGGATCAGAGCCATTATAGATTTCACCGTCCAGAGAGGAAGTCCAGACGTAACGTAGGACTGTAACGTTGTTGGCTGCAGAGGCCGCGAAGTGGATGCTTTCACCCTCCCTGGCAGATTCAGGGCGAATAGATGTTATTTCTGCGATGGGTTTTGAGTAAATGATGAGTATTTGGTCGACTTCCCTGCTCCAGGCACCCTGATCGTCCCTGAGCTTGAAATGAATCGTGTGTGTTCCCTCGGTCAGGCCAATATGGGTGAGTTCCGGGTTTGTCCCGTTATAGAATTCACCGTCAATTGAGGATGACCAGGAGAAGAGCGTGATTGAACCATCGTCGGTTCCGGTACCCATGAAATGAACAGGGAAGGAAAGAGGGGCGGGGGAGGGGGAAATGGATGTGATGGCGGCATGTGGTCTGCCATGTACCATGATCGTGGTAAAAACCTCTTCACTGGAGAATCCGAATGCATCCAGAACAAAAAAGCTGATGATATGCGTCCCGTTGGATAGACCGGAATAGGATATCACGGGATCATAACCCCGGTAGAATTCCCCATCAATGTCCGATGCCCATACATACCATTGAATAGCAACAACCGCATCTCCCTCTCCGGTTAATGTGACAGCCTCATCATGAAGAGCCGGGAGATCCCATATACCAATAATTCTGGCTTCGGGTATCGTATGCCAGGGATCGAAGATCACATTGTCCGTTACCTGGTTCCCTGTTCCGGATGGATTGGAGCCTGCATGGTACGGACCGGAATCCGAACCCCACCAGCAGTTCGTTGCATTGATAGAGGAATACGCATATTCCACGAGTATCCCGGAGTTCGAATTATTGTAAATGCTGTTCAGATTGGCAGTATTGCCAACGGATTGATACATGACATACATTCCGTTCAGGTTATCGATCATTGAACAATAGTTGATGGTGTTGTGATCTGCCGAATAGATGAGGATCCCATTGTTACTATTCCCTGTCATCGTGGCATTGGTCAGGATATTATGATCGGATTGCATAAAGAGTATTCCCATCTCATTGGAATGCACGTCCACATTATCAGCACTATTGTGATGAGATGAATAGAAATAGATGCCATACGTGTTGGAACTGCATTCGATGTCATTCAGAAAGGTGTATGAGCAGAGATAGAGGTATATCCCGTACATAGTATTGTCCGTGCACGTTATGTTATGCAGTGTGATATTCGAGGAGAATCCGAGTATCATCCCGGTATTTATCCCGCTGAGATTTTGGTCTTCAACAACGATCCATGAACAATTGGCGATGATTATTTGACCGGCATCAGATGGGGGGGACCCCGTATTTTGGTTTTTCATGAAAATGATTGGTCTGCCATTCACAGTGTTCGATGAATCGATGGAGTGCGTCGTCCAGGTGCTGACAAGGGCACCTGAGATGCGGATCCCGCAACCGAACATCTGGTTTTGCGAAAGGTAATTCGATTCAGATCCCATTATATAAATACCTGACCTCTCGTTTCCGTCCAGAACATTCCCGACCACATGATTGTCATTGGAGGATTCTTCGAGTTCGATACCGTGACCTCCGTTGTTCGAGCATTGATTGTCCAGGATGCTGTTATTCGAGGATTTATAAAGGGTGATGCCATTGTGATCGTGCTCCCTGAGCACATTGTTCTTCATTGTGATATTGATCGATGTTGTCAATTGGATTCCATTCCACGTATTTCGATCAAGAGTATTGTTTTCAATAATGTTATCATTCGACAGAACAACCAATATCCCAGCCTGATAATTATCACAGATCATATTGTCTGTAACGACATTGTTCTCGGTCTTGTAAAGATTGATCCCATAATAATTGCGTGTGCAGTTGTTGTGAGAGAGTGTATTATTCTGCGATTCCACCCGAATACCCGCATTGCTGTAGCTATTTTTACTATTCTCGATCTGAAAGCCTGTCACGAATACATGGTCACTGGTTATCTTCACCACGTCGCGTAATCCAGACCCGTTGATAATCGACGGATCATCAGCACCACGTGTGCTTCCTCCCCGCATGGCCGGCTTATGGAGTCCACGAACCCCTGGTGTACCGCCTCTGACATCCTCGTTGAACAGACCGTTCCCGATGAGTGTGATCTGCTTGTTTACAATGATATTCTCATAATAGGTGCCTCCGAAAACACGAATAGAATCACCATCGAAGCAGTCATCGATGGCCGATTGGATCGAACTGTAATTCCCCTCCCCCGATCCCCCCACGAAAAGTGTGGTTGAGTAATTCCTCAATATCTCCAGGTCTCCGTTCACCTGAAAACTCCAGGCATCACCATTATCCCTTACCTTGAGATAAATTTTGTGTGAACCAATGGATAGGTTGGAAATGGAAAATTCGTCCTCCGAACCCAGATAAAATACACCATCGAGATCAGAACGCCATTGGTACTCCTCAATACTCCCATCATCAGTACCATGTCCTGAGAAGGTCACTGGTTTCCCCGCATATTCCGGATCCGGAGAGATACTATCAATGTAAGCAACCGGCTTCCCATTGATCTCCAATGTCATGCTTGTCTCTTCACTCCATGCGCCTAGATCATCTCGAACCTTCAGATAGATCGTATGGGTCCCATTCGTTAGTTCAAGGGTGGAATATTCATTGGATGCTCCACTATACAGTTCACCATCGATACTGCTCCTCCAGATATATCTCGTTATGGACCCATCATCCGTCCCACGGGCTTCGAAATTAACACGCTGCCTGCTGAGAGCGGGATTTGGGGAAAGCAAATCTATGTGGGCAACCGGAATTCCGTTGATGAAAATCCTGTTGTTTACCTCATCCGACCAGGATCCATTGGTAAACTGGACTTTAAAATAAATGGTATGGGTTCCGTTCGACAGATCGGAGTAGGAGATATCTGCTTCGACCCCATTGTAGAATTCACCATCAATACTGCTCCTCCATGCGAATTTCTGAACAGCATTTTCATCCGGGACACCTCCACTGAATTGGATCGCATCGAGATCGGTTGCAGGATTCGGTGATATGGACTCGACCCACAAATTCATCGAAGTATCTATGATTAGTAATCCTGCATCACGGTTACTAAGAAATACATATTTTCCTTTGACAGCAATTGCTTCGGAATATCCGGCAGTAGGAAGATCATCTGCATACACTGGGTTTTCCGGATCACTGATATCGGCGACAGACAGGCCTTGACCTCCTTCAGAAGTGAATATATAATTTCCGAATAATGCTATACCCTGGGGAGCGCCTGGAGTATCATATTGGGATACGAGTTCTGGGGATGTTTTATCTGAGATATCTAGTACGGACACATAGGTTCCATCGTCGATATATGCATAATTGCCGGCAACTACGATACCGGAACCATAGTTTTCACATTCATATTCCCCCACTACGTTTGGATTGGCGTTATCCGAGATATCAATAATGTCAAAATCTCCATCGTAGTCACGCGAATACGCATACTCTCCGGCTAGGAAAATGTCCATTGCTGTAGATGATAATGTCGTTTCCCCCTCCAAAACCGGATCGTCCCTCTGGGTCACATTATATACAAAGAAACGTCCCGCATTATTTCCTAAATATACATGATCTCCTGAGGCAGATATCGAGTAGACATTAGCTGATACTTCACATTGGGTCACGAATGTCGGATTGGACGTATCACTGATATCGACGACAATGAAATCGTCTCTGTCATAGGCAAGATAGGCGTAATTCCCCAATACCGCAATACCCCTGGCCGTACTCTCATTCTGATATTTTCCAACATAAATTGGATTGGACGTATCACTAATATCAATGATAACCAATCCATTTTCGTAGTCGGCCATATACACATAATCGCCGGAGACGATGAGACCCTGTATAAGGGCGATGGAACTGTATCCTCCAAGTTTGAATGGATTAGAGAAATTGGAAACATCCACGATCGATAAACCATTGGAACCATCCGCAAGATACACAATATTATTGTGATAAAATAGGTCGTAAGAACTCCCTTCGGTGTCACATCCCGAAATGAGGTCGGGATTCTCCTTGTCGGTGATGTTCAACACATATAATCCATCCCAGTCAGCAATGAAGGCGATGTCGCCAAGAATTGTCACTCCGGATACGCCTCCGGGAGTGTCATATGTGGTTATCTTCTCAGGATTGGATGGATCGGTGACATTGATGATCAGGAGATCAGTATCATCATGCCCACTGTCATAATAATCAAGATAGGCATAATTATCCGACACAGAAATGTGCTCAGAATCACGGGAGGATAGGCGGCTTTTTTCAATTGGGTTCGCCTTATCACTCACATCGACGATGTAAAACCGTCTGTCTGCAGCAATGTAAACATAGTCCCCCTGAATATCCACATCGTATGCATAAAAATCGTCTCCTCCTGTTGGTGTGGTGTCAAAATTCCCCACGTGCTGGGGATCACTCTTATCGGTAATGTCAATGATCTCCAGCCCATTTCTATGATCGGAAATGTAGGCATAATTGCCATCCACATCGACATTCAGAGCTCTGCCAGTGGTGGTATAGTTGGCGATAAAACCAGGTGAGGATTTCACTGAAACATCAAGGATGATCAAACCATCCTCATAATCTGCTACAAAAAGATAATTTCCAACGATCGCAACTCCGTTGGCCCGGCCAGGAGTCATATATTGTCCAACCAATTCAGGATCTGAAGGATCAGACACATCGAAAATGCTCACTCCCAGCTGATGGGCGGTGAACGCATATGAATCACTGTACTCGACATCGGTATATCTACCCCCGAATCCTGAAACAAGCGTGCAGTCAATATCCTCTCCTTCCCCCTGCCCGGATAGAATTATGATAAGGAATACAAAGACTATTGAAAGGAGCAGAAATATCATGACGGGGGTGGAAAATGTTCTTTTCTTTGATTTCATGAGGATCACCAAATCCAAAGTACAGCTTAATAGAATCCATTCTTGATATAATGATGTCCTGTTTTACTTCGTTGTCATACAGGATGCAGAAATATCAGGATAGTGAAGATATCGTAAATCCAATGACTCGGTTTTGCTTTTCCAACCGAGAGCACACCGCGTCGTTCACTGCGATCCGGATCATTGTCAATCCCGGTTTTCAGAGACGGATTGCCTATCCTGAGAACCCTGGCTGTGACTCCCTTTCCACATAATGAAACCCATTCCTCCGATAACAGCGAGGAGTCCGAGAATGAGGAAGATGAACACGGGAAACGGTCCTAGTGTATTGGCTAGGAAATGATCTTCACCTTCTTCTTTCGATGTGACCTCCAGGGTAGTCGATACCTCATCGCTCCAGACCCCATGATCATCCTGAACCCTCACCCTGAGGATGTGAATACCCGCGGAAAGGTTGGATGCCGTAAAAGAAAGTTCAGTGCCATTATAGAAAAGACCATCCAGGGAGGAAGACCAGACGATCCGTACGGCAGCATCGTTATCTTCGGGGTCCACAGTGAAACGAATCTTGTCCCCATGTTTGGCAGGTGATGGATCCATAACCGGTAAACCCACCTTGAGTCTCCTTTGGACAATAATATTCTCTGTGGCCTCCTGGCTCCAGATTCCGTGATCATCCTGTACTCGGAGAGTGATGATATGGTCTCCCATGGAGAGGTTGGCACGAATGAAAGATGAACCGATCCCATCGTACATGATCCCATCGATGGACGAGTCCCACTGAAATCGGATCACCGATCCATCGTCCGTTCCCAATCCTATAAAATGAATAGTTTCCCCTTCCAGTGCAGGTGAAGGGGTTAATTGCTCTATGTTCGCAGTGGGAACGTTATGAACAAGAATGGTGGTGAAAACCGGAAAACTCCAGGCACCGAGATCGTCCAGTACCCGCAAGGCAACTGTATGGTTCCCTGCTGAAAGTTGCGACCATGAGAAGGAAGGATCGGTGCCATTGAAGAATTCCCCATCCAGGGAGGAATTCCACGAGAACCTGATAATCTGTCCGTCATCTGTTCCGTTGCCGATGAAGAGAATACTCTCATCGAGAACCGCAATATGAACGGAAACATGATCGATAAGGGCAACTGGTCTCTCATGAACAATGATATCCTCGATGGAATAGTTGCTCCACACCCCGAAATTATCCTTCACCGAGAAGTTGACCGTATACTGATCCATGGGAAGTTGGGAGGGGGGAGTTGAACCCGAGTAGTACTCAATTCCCGATCCGTTCAGGATCTTCCACCTCTCCTCCAGGATCGTTCCGTCGTCCGAACCCGATCCCCGGAATGTCAGGATATCGGTGGTGAGAGCAGGATTGGGAGTGACTGAGAAGACGGTGACAATAGGCTTTTCGTGAACGATGAGCATGAAATGAACTGGAAGACTCCAGATGCCCCGATCATCCACTACCCGAAATGTGATGTTGTGTTCTCCACGGGAAAGTCCGGACATCTGGAAAGATTGGCTTGTGCTCAATTCACCGTCGATATCGGATTCCCATTGATACCCGCTAATTTCACCATCATCCGACCCACTCCCGAAGAAGCTTACGGTATCTATGGTGAGGGCGGGGTCCGGGGTTACCGTATCGATCATTCCTCTGGGTCTTCCGTTTATCATCAATGCTGTGGTGAAATCATCACTCCAGAAGTCGTGGTTGTCCTGAACTCTGAAGGTGATCGTATGCGTTCCGTTGGATAGGGAATCATACGTGAAGCTTGACTGGTTTCCATCGTAGAAAATACCATCCATGGAGGAGGACCACAAATATCGAACTACCAGGTTGTCATCGGTGGCAAGACCGGTGAAGGTGACTACTTCTCCGTCCAATGCGGGATCCGGTTCCATGGATTCGATGGAGGCTTCCGGTTTGTATGTGATATTGAGGAATGCAATAAATTCCCTGCTCCACAAATTAAAATCATCCCTGACCTTCAGGGAGATTGAATGATGGCCGGGGGTCAGATCATCCCGTGTGAATTCCGTATCGGTTCCACCATAGAGTGGACCGTCAATGCTTGATCCCCATTCAAACCGGGTAATATTCCCATTATCTGTGCCTATTCCGCGAAAGAGGATCTCATCCCCCACCAGTGCAGCGTTGGGACTGATTCTCTGTATCCTGGCTACCGGTGCCATTTCAACTATTTTCAATCCTTGATTCCGAACGGATGTGTAGATCAGATTCTCAGACGCGACGATCCCTCTGGGAGTACCGTCGGTATCGTATATTCCGATTTGTCTTGGATCTTCCTTGTCCGAGACATTCATCAGCATAAGCCCAAATTCCCAGTCACCGGTGAGCAGGAGGTCGTTCATGATGCACAAGTATTCGATTGGCCTCGGGGATAGATATTCACCGACCTTCTTCGGATTGTACTTCTGTTGCACGTCCATAACGTACATTCCGGGACTGCCACCGAGATAGACATAATCTCCATCGACCACCGCATCGAAGAAATACTCTTCCTCAACAACATCGTACTGTCCGGCCCTGGACGGATAGTTCTTGTTCGCGACGTTGACGATGATGAGGCCGTCATAGCTGGCGGCGATATAGGCATAGTTCCCTTCAACATCCAGACTCATAAAGAAATCATCGGGCGAATAATCACCCTTTTTCAATGGATTTGCCGGATTGCTGATATCGAGAATGGTCATACCCTCATCGCCATGGATGATATATGCATAATTGCCCTGAACAGCCACATCATTGGTTTCATCTTTGATATCATACTGGCTCACCAATCGTGGATCGGTGACATCACTGATATCGACAATGTACAGGCCATTCTCATCTGCGGCAATAAAAGCATAATCCCCCTGGATCTCGATCTCCATGGGATCGGAGATATTGATACATTTCCCGACCACAAAGGGAACTGAGCTATCTGATACGTCAAGGATAAGCAGGTTTGCATAGTTGTCGCAGACCAATGCGTAATCCCCGAAAAGAGCCATATCACGCACCGAATAGAGGGTTCCCTGACTGTAGATCACCCTGGGTTGCGAAAGATTGGAAATATCGAGAACGGCCAATCCATTCCAATCGTCGGCAAGAAAGAGAGTGTCCCCCCGGATCTCGACCTGGGTGGCCCGATCGGTCTCCTCGATCCTCCCAACCTCGGTGGGATTGTCTTTATCGGTAATATCAACAATGAATAAACCGTTATTGAGGTTCGGCAGGTACGCGTGATCACCCACAACGGTCACCCCATATGACCAATCATCCGGATCAAATCGACCCATTTTTGTGGGATTCTCCTTATCGGTGATGTTCATGATGACCATCCCATCCCCTCCATTTGCCACATAGGCATAGTTTCCCTGGATGAAGACGTCTTCTCCCCAGCTCCCCCCCACCCTGCAGTTACCCAGTTCTGTCGGATCATTCTTATCTGTGATGTTCAATATGAACAAGCCATTGTCACGTTCCACAATATATGCAAAGGATCCTTCTACAGCCACCGCCTCGACATTGGATACGTCGTTAAAAAGACCTATCTGCAGGGGATCGGATTTGTCCGTGATATCGAAAATGAGCAGACCGTTGCTATTATCCGCAATGTAAGCATGGTCCTGATCCACCGCCACATCTGATCCCCCACCATCTGTGATGTACTGACCGATGATAACCGGTTCACCCGGATCTGAGATGTCGATGATGACAAGACCCACAGACCCGTCTGCCACATACGCATAATCCCCCTGGATCTCGATTCGCCAGGCATTCCCCTCTGTGTGAACATAGCCAATCTCATTGGGCTGCTCATGATCCGAAATATCATAGACACTTACCCCGAGCTGGTGGGCAGTATACAGATAGTCACCGTCGGAGGTAACATCATAGAATCTTCCTCCCCACTCCCCTTTGTACCGACACTCTATCTCATCAACAGCCAGGGCTTCCCCGGACATATGGAGTATCAGCACTCCAATGAGCAGGCACACGATAATTGAAATGACAAGCGAATGGTTGATGGGTATTCGTTTCGTTTGCATCTCTGTCACCTTTGCTGAATTCTTGTTATTTGAATCGTATATCCTGTTCCGGAAAACCGAGATCTTACGTGTATTGGATGGAAGTAGGTCTGCCGGCAATGTCTCATCCCCTCTTATACCCGCAGTTAGTGCAGAAGATAAATTTCGCGCCGATCGAATTCCCACAGGATGGACAACTCCAGATCCCATCAGGCTGAGGTTGTGAAACCTCATGGATCTGAGTCTGGGGAATGGTAGGTTCGGGAGCACCAGGGGTAGGCTGCATTGGTGTGTGTGATGCCTGGAACTGGGTTTGTCCCATCTCGTTGATAGAAGAAACCGGAGAAGGGGGGGAAGTGATTTGGTGAGGCGCAGGTTGCCTGCTGAACTCTGATTGGTCGTGGGGTGGGGCGGGGGTTTGTTGAGGCATAGCTTGTCGGTTGGTTTCGGATTGGCGCGATGGTGGAGCAGTGATTTGTGAGTCCGGGGACATGGATCGGGATTGTGAACCCGGAGGCAGAGGTGAGGTTTGTAAGCCCGGGGACATGGATTGAGATTGAGAGCCCGGAGGCAGGGGTGAGGTATGTGAGTCCGGGGACATGAGTGGGGGGGATGCACCGGATGGTGTCCGGGAACCCGGAGAGGAGCTCTCTCTCTGGTACACCACGACCATTATTCCAATGATAACGATCAATACGAATGAAATGAGGAGGAGGATGGGAATAGGACCTATGGAACCGAGAGGAAGGGAGGCGTCCTCCTCTTTCTCCTCTACCTTCAGCATTGTGGTGACCTCCAAACTCCAAACACCCCTATCGTCCATCACCCGAAGGGAAATGGTATGCGTGCCGATGGCAAGTTCCGATGGTGAGAATTCCGGATCGCTTCCATTGTAGAGCTCACCGTTCAACGAAGAATACCAGCGATAGGTGGTTATGGTTCCATCGTCATCACCGGACCCCAGGAATCGGATCGAGTCACCGGGATCTGCCGGGTTTGGAATGATGCTCACGATCATTGCTGAAGGCTTCCGGTGTATGATGAGGGTTGTCTGAACGGTATCGCTCCAGGTTCCGAGATCGTCCTGTGCCCTGAGGAAAATCGTGTGCAGGCCCACGGAAAGGTCGGCTGTTGAGAATGTATTTCCGGTTTCGTTGGAGAATTCAAGGTCGATACTGGATGACCATACGTACCGGACAATAGTGCCGTCGTCCTGACCCTGGGCGGTGAACTGAATAAGCTCCGTATCAAGGGCAGGGGAGGGGGTGATGGAGGAAATGGAGACCACCGGTTTCCCATGGACAACAAGGGTGGCAGTCCCACCATTATAAAGCACGCCGAATTCATCAAGGATCTCGAAAGTAATGATATGGGTTCCCATGGAAAGGCCGGCAATGTATGCCTCCGGAGTGTTCTGATTTGCCAGTTCTCCGTCAATCGATGAGGTCCAGATATATTTCGAAATTGCTCCCCCGGATCCCGATCCGTGAAAATGGATCTCGTCAAGTGGAGTCGCAGGCGAAGGGGTGATGGATTCTATCGAAGCGGTGATCTCCTGAAGAACCGTGAGAGGGGTGGAAATACCTCTGCTCCAGATTCCGCTTTCCTCCTGAACTTTGAAGGTGATGATATGGTCTCCCGCGGAAAGACCGCTATAATCAAATAGGGGTTCACTTCCGCTGTAAAGGATGCCGTCTATGGTACTCTCCCATTGGTAGATGGTAATTGGCATGGTGGGGGTACAGTTCCCCTGGAAACTGACCTGCTGCGAAACCGTAGGTTCACCAGGAGAAATGGATTCGAACCATCCCACCGGGGCGATCTCCATGATCATGACCCCATTGTCTCCGTCAGCGTTGTAGAGATAGTTCCCCACACAGACCATGTTGGAATAGGAGGTTGTCACGAATGTGGAAATTTGCTCCTCGGATATTTCAGGAAGTTTTGAAAGATCCTGTGAATAGATGCCATTGATGGATCGTGTGTGGTAAAGGGTGTTCCCGTCCTGGGTCCATGCATACGTCCACGACCCGACATCCCAGCAGGTGATGAATTCCGGATCAGATGGATCGGTGAGTCCGTAGAGGAACATCTCATTTCCAAATTGGACAAAAAGATATCCATTGAATACCTCGACGATCCGGGGAGAATAATCCTTTGGCAATGATCTTACCAGTACTACGTTGCTTCTATCGCTAACGTTGAGGATCTCGACGCTATTCGATGCTTTGATATAGAGATGATCGCCGTAGAGTGCGAGACGATCTTGATATCCCGTACTATCATAGTTTTCCTGAATATACGGATTCTCCTTGTCGGTCACATTGACGATCACGATACCTTTGTCATAATCTGAAAGAAAGAGATGATCACCTGATATGATCATCGGGCCTGCCCTTCCGCTGGTATCCAATACTGAGATATTGAACGGGGTGTGTGGATCAGAAATATCGATGATGGATATTCCCGAATACCCGTTCGAAACATAGAGATATCCTTCCGAACAGATAAAACCGGTGATGTCCTTGTAGTGAATGAATGTTGAAATGAGGGATGGATATAGAGGATCTTCCAGATCATACACACGAATTGCATCATATTCATGGCCAACATAGAGATGGCTCCCATCGGTGGCAATCCATTCGGGTCTGCGGGTACCTGGGATTTCGTTCACGTGGGATGGGGCACTGGGGTCCGATATATCGATGATGGAGATGCCGGCATACGATTCAACGAGATATGCCACATCTGCTGATACGGCTGAATAGTAGGTGGTGCCGGGGGGATCGTAGCTGCCGAGGAATGCAGGGTCCGTGCTGTCGGAGATATCAAATATCGAAAGTCCGTAGTAGCTATGTGTCAGGAACATGAGATCATCCTGAAGGTCGATCCGACTCAGATAAATGGTATTATTCTCCAGGATGAGGATGGGATCAAGCGGATTGGAAACATCATAGATAGAGAAGTTTCCACCATTTCGACTCACGTAGAGCTCATTGTCCCGCAAGGCGAGGTAGGTGGCGGATCCCGGTTGCTGGATGCTATGTACCACCGAGGGTGCGATTGGATCCGAGATGTCGATTATGCGAATTCCATCACCATAATTGGCGAGATAGGCGAAATCGCCGGAAACCTGAATATCGTATGTGCTTTCCTCGAATTGTATCATGGAGATCCTGTTTGGGTTCCACGGGTCGGAAATATCCAGGATAATGAACGTATCAGATTCACTCAGATATGCAAAGGATCCCTGCACTGCAGCCGGTCGAATCCATTGATCGGATTGATAGGTACCCATGATAACGGGGTCAGTCCTATCTGAAATATCTACGATGGTGAGGTAATAGTATGCCGATTCAACATACGCCCAATTGCCCTGGACAAGAATCCCCCCGACCTCTCCTCTCATGAGTGTGGAACTCACAATGGAGGGGTTCGTTGGATCACTGATATCATGAATATCCAGCCTGGCTCCGTTGCCCAGATAGAGATAATCACCACTGGTCTCGATAGCCTGAACAGCAGCAGAAAATCCATGAATGAACCGGTAATCGGTGTCGAATATCTGAAGATGAGACGTAACATCTGAACTCCACGCGCCGTTGGAGTTGAGAGCCCGGTAGCTGATGGTATGGCTGCCCCGGGAAAGTGGGGATAGCTCAGATCGTTCGAAGTTACTCATGGTATCATTATGCAGTTCTCCATCAATATCGGAGGTCCACACATGCCGGACCACAGAGGAACTGCTTCGGGAGTTCCCATAGAACGAGATGGATTGTCCTATCAGGGCGGAATCGGGTGTTATGGTTGCGATGGTACCGTAGATCTCCTGAATCTCCAGATTAAAATCTATTGAGTTGCTCCATACACCAATTGAATCCATCACCCTGAGTGTAATAACATGTTTCCCAATAGAAAGACCGTCGTATTCGAACGCTCCGTTGGCGCTTTCATGGAATATCCCATCCCTGCTACTGGACCATTGGAAATGGATAATGGGGTTGATTCCGGTTCCGTGTGCCGTGAACTGGATGTAATCTGAGTCCAGGGCCTGTTCGCGAGAGACGTGATCAAGAAATACCATAGGAGCGAATTCCACGGTAGAGAGACCAAACAGGTAATTCCCGATAATAGCTCGATTGTCATAACCCGAGAGGAATTCGACAGAGGCGATCTGGTATCTGTTGTCATAGGATCCAACAGGGGTCGGGGAGGAGGGGTCGGAGATATCGACAACGGAAAGACCGTATCCGGATTGTGCATAGCAGGCCAGATCATTGTGAAGTGAAATGCGGTTTGCTGAATGCAGGGTATCGGCAATGCCAATGGGTTGGGGGTCCACGGGATCGGTAAGATCGAGGATGAGCAGTCCATCACTTGTCCCAACATACGCTTGGGAATCCCGTATCTCGAGGGCTTTTGCCTGGAAATCCTCATGTGGTTTGTATTGACCCACTTCCACAGGATTGGCTGGATCCGAGATATCCATGATCAGGACACCGTATCCACGGTTTCCCATATAGAGGTGATCGCCGTACACCGCCACACCTTCACAGTAATCCGGAGTATCATTGGTATAGACCACAACGGGATCAGCTTTGTTGCTCACATCCAGAATATACAGTCCGGCCCCACCATTGGCGATGAATAGATGATCCTTGTCCACCACCATGGAATAGACACCATAGGTCTGACAGTACTCGGAGACCCCTATGATGCTGGGATTCTCCTCATCTGAGATATCAATAATAACGAGACTTCCGTTGAGGACATACGCATAATCACCCACAACCTCGACACCGCTTCCTGTCTGGGTGAAATCACAGGATCCGATCCTGGCATCATTTGAGATATCGTTCACAGGATAGATCGCAAGCGTGTAGGTATCAATCAGCCGCTGGAGAAGGTAGAGACGGTCACCCACAACATCCATCTCATCCCACACGATCACAGTGGCATACTGGTTCATGACCTCCGGGGTGGTCTTCTGCCGTATATCTGCGAATACAACGCCATTGTACCTGCATGCACCATAGGCATAATTGCCATGAACAACCACATTGTAGCAAATGTCTTCCATGCTCGTACGACCGACCCGTTCCGGGTAACCTTTGTCACTGATGTCAATGATGTATAATGATTGTGAGATCCCAAGATAGATATAATCGTCTCTGAGGAAGATCCCGCTATGACTGCTTCCCCCGTCATATCTACCTTCACGCGTTGGGCTATTCCTGTCCGAAATATCCATGATATAGATCCCATAGTTGCTATCCAGAACATACGCATAGTCCCCATCCACGATGACATCGACAGCAACGTTGCTGGTACCGTAATGTGACACATATTCGGGATTCTGGGGATTACTGATATCGACAATATAGAAGCCCATGTCACCGGCTGCCATGTACGCATATACCCCATCGGATACCACATTATATGTGCGGTCCCCGGGATCGTACCTGGCAAGGAACTGGGGGTCGTAGGGATCACTGACATCAACAATGCTCATTCCTGAAGCATCTTCGGCAATGAAGGCAAGATCATCCCTGACGAATACATCCTGGGAATCCATACCGGAATAGTCGGTCCGGGATATCTCCATCGGGTACTGGGGATTTGTGATGTCAATGATAGCGACACCATCATTTTCACAGGCAATATAGGCGAAATTGTCCTGAACGGTGATGCTCCTGGCATATCCCCCGATCTCCAGGGTACTCATCTGTTTCGGTTTCAGGGGATTGGTCACATCAATTATCTCCAGACCACGGGTGGTGGCAGCAAAGAGAAACTCACCGTCATGATACACATCCAGATAGGATCCCCCATATCCTCCGATAGTCCTTACCTGGGTGGTCTCCTCACCGGATGATCCTGATGTTTGGGCTGCAGAAAGTAAAATAAGAAGGAAGATAATTGTTCCGGAACATAGTGTGAGATGCATCAATGAATTTTTTCCTGATATCATATGAACACCGTTTTTTTGTACCCCTATAAGGAAATTCAATGGATTTTCTGAGTAAAGCTTATTT
>CAZTGJ010000019.1:0-18433 GCA_964613025.1 uncultured Thermoplasmata archaeon
CCCCCCCCCCCCCCCCCCCCCCCCCCCCCCCCCCCCCCCCCCCCCCCCCCATCTCGTCAATGAGAAAGAGGAGCTGAACTTCATCCGATGGATGCTGGAGCATGTAGGAATAGATCTCCCGGGCGATCATTGCAACGAAGAACTGTTTGTGTTCTTCTGAGGTCAGAGTATTGAGATATATGATATTTACGGGAATCCTCCCCTTTTCAAATGGGGTGAGGAAGGCTCCGATATCCACCGGCATCCCGTAGTTGAACATGAGCTGATCCATACCAATGGAAAGATAGTTGAGATTCTTTGCCAGTTTTTTCCTTTCGCGATCCGTGATCAGTGACGTGGGGTCTTCCATTCCAACGATCGATGGTTCGTTCACCATAGAGGAGAATGCAGAGAAATCCCTGATCTCGGTACTGCTCTCCCAGGCCCCTTTCAGAAACTCGAAAAGAAAGTTCTGGGCTGATTTCCCCTCATCGGAGCTGGCCTTGTACCCGATGATGCGAACAAGACTGCTGCACACAAGATCCAGCGCCTTGATGAAGTCCTCCTTCGGGATGTCCCGGGGTGGGGTCTTCAGTGGATTGATTGAGAGAGGGATCCCTTTGGAAGAGGCAGGCGTGAATATCCGGACCTCGGCACGGTTGAGATAATTGGCATAGGACACCGCAGACGTACCCTTTGATTCAACGGTCCCCTTCTTTGCGATTTTGGCGAGACTGGCGAGATCACCCTGTGGATCTATGATGATTGCCGGAATGCCCTGAATAACAGCCTCTTCGATGAGAGCCTTTCCCAGTACGGTCTTTCCCGATCCCGATGCTCCCAGAATAGCAACATGTTTCTTCAGTGAAGTGGTGGGGAGGGAAATGGATTGGGAGTCATGTGCCCCCGGAATATCAAGCCCTCCTTCTTCCTCCTGCCCCCCCTTCCCCCCATGAGGTTTTGGTTCAGGTCCTTCTGCATTAGCTAGCGTACCGATGAGCAGTTTTTCCTCGTCCATGCGCCATGAGATGGGTTCCGGAAAAATAAATCTATCGCAGGGATATCGTCTGTCTGTTGTAAATGATGTGGAACGGGTGAAAGAGAAATGCCACACTCCTCGACATGGCAACCACATTGTGAAAGCAGACAAAATGATAATAAAAATCAAACGATGAAAGAAGAGATGGGTGGGGGGGAAATAGTGGAAGGTGGGGGGTGAATGAGAATACACACACCCTGGAAAGAGGGATGGGGGTGTGGGAAATAGATAAGAGTGGACAAATCCTGGGAAGGGGAGAGAAGGTAGGGGGGAAGCGGACAAAGATGTACAAGCCAGGGAAGGGAAAAGGTGGGGAAAGTTGTGGAAGGGGTAAACGTGGGGGAATATGGAAATCGGGAGTGGTAACTAGAAACAGTAGAGTATAAATGTATGGCTGAAAAATCCAAACAAAACGATAATAGTAATATACAAAACATGCCCAAACACATAAATATTATTTCAAATCACATACAAATCTGTATTTATATACTATTTCTGGACTTTACAATCCGCTCCAGTTTATAGGAGGAAGGAAATGTTCAATCGATTATTCATCAGCCTTCTTGTGGCATTCATGTTTTTCATCCCGCTGATCCCCGGGGATACCAGCGGAGACCTTAACGAGGATATTCTCGATATTACCCCACACTGGAAAGAGTTCTCCAGGGATACCAATGGAAATGGTATCGACGATCTCATCGAAGAGCGATCCGACGATGACATCAATATTTTCGTTGTCTACGACCACCATCCCACTGACAAGGACGTGGAGGTGCTCGAATCGCTGGGTCTCGACATCTACTATCGGGCAAAATATGTTGACAGCATCATTGTAAGCTCGGTAAGCAGAGATCAGATACATCTCATACGATTCCTGAAGGGAGTCACCATGGTGGAACTGAGTCCGTATTTCAAACCGATGCTGGATGTTTCCGCGAAAAACATCAAAGCCCGACCTACGGATCTTGGTGAGGACGGGGTCAAATACAACGATGTCTGGGAGGAGCTCGGGTACAACGGAACCGGGATCAACATTGCCATTCTGGACACGGGAGTGAACAATAGAGATCACGAATCCCTCGATGACATGGATGACGATCCCCTGACATTTTTTGATCAAAAGATCATTGCCGGATGGTGGGGTGTTGGAGGACGTTATGTGGATCCGGATGATTTGGGTGCCACAAGCCACGGAACCCACTGTGCCGGAACGGCACTGGGAACCGGTGGTGCCGCAGGCGATTACTCCGGTGTCGCACCTGGTGCGCGTCTCGTGGACGTCAAGGTCATGTCCGATGTGGGTGCCGGGGGGATCCCGATTCCGGCCATCGAATGGTGCATCGACAACAAGGATACCGACTGGGAGAACGACGGCGAAGCAAACGATGGGATCCAGGTCATGAGCATGTCAATCGGCGGAGCAAACTCCAATGGTGACGACCAGACATCCCTCGCCGTGAACGAAGCCGTGGATGCAGGTATCGTCGTGGTAGCTGCCATGGGCAACAATCAGGGGAATAATGTGAACACTCCCGCTGCGGCAGATGGAGCCATCGCAGTTGCCGGATCCGATGATCACAATACTGCGACACGAGATGACGATACATTCGGGGGATATTCGAATTACGGTCCCCGCATGGACAGTGGTCTGAAACCCGATATTACGGCACCTGGTGCCAATATCAGGTCAGCCTTCAACCCTCTCTTGGTTCCCCCTATCCTCTACGCAGACATGACCGGGACAAGCATGTCCACTCCCCATGTGGCCGGAGTGGTTGCCCTGATGCTCCAGGCAAATCCGGACCTTACCCCGGTTCAGGTGAAGGACCTTCTCCGCAAATCTGCAGAGGAACGTGGTAACAATCACATAAGTCCCGATGAGCCCAAGTACGATACCCACTGGGGATGGGGGCTGATAGATGCCTATAGGGCCGTAAACTATGCACTGGGCTTTCCTGACCTGACGGTTTCATCCATTGAGGTGATGCCTTCCGGAAGCTCGGAAGATGACGATATTCAGATCCTGGTAGACATCACGGAATTGAATGACCGGGATGTTGAAGCCGACATCGAATTCTACGACGAAACCAGCGGGAAAATCATCTCAACGGTCCACGTGTCCTTTTCCGGGGGAAATACCAACGAGGTATCATCGGGTGTCTTCAATGCTATCGGAGGGGACCGCACCTTCAAGGTGGTCATCACGAATGGCGATCCCGAGGAAGAGGACACTACCAATAACCAGATGCTACATTCAACACATATCAACTATCGTCCGGTTCCGGACATCTCAGCGAATCGAACCAGAGCAAAAACCGATGAAACATTCCTGTTCGACGGGGGAGAATCTTCGGACGAGGACGGCACCGTAAAGCAGTATCATTTCGATTTCGGTGACGGTGAGAGCAGTGGCTGGCAAGAGGATTCCACAACGGAACATAGTTACGAGGATGATGGGGAGTATACCGTCTCTCTAAAGGTAATGGACGATAAGGACGCAGAGTCCGGTGATCCTGCCGAGATCGTGGTGACCGTGGACAATCGACCTCCCACCGCAGGTGCCGGCTCCGACAGGACAGCCACCGAAAGAGAGGAAGTGGAGTTCAGCGGCACCGGGGATGATCCCGATGGAACCGTCGATCTCTACGAATGGGATTTCGATGGTGACGGGACATATGACTGGAGTTCCGCAGACAATGGAGATACCACCCATACGTATAACGAAGAGGGTGAATACACCGCAATGCTCAGGGTAACGGACGATGACCAGGCAACTGCAACGGATGATCGTGTCATCGACGTGCTTCCCGAGGGAACCCCCAACACTCCGCCTGATGCCGTGATGACAAGTCCCGAGGATGATAACGTGTATCAGCTCGACGAATTGATCACGTTTGACGGATCAAAAAGCACGGATGATAACGGGGATGAACTTTCCTTCTCCTGGACCGACAACGGCAGGGAATTCAGTACCGAGGAAAACTTTAAAGCAACACTGGATGGGGGATCCCACCGGATCGTGCTCCAGGTGGATGACGGTCGCGGAGGGGCAGATGCGGTTGAGGTGAACATCTATGTGAACTCACCGCCGGAAGCCAAGATCATATCTCCGGAGGATGAACGGACCTATTACACGAACGATAACATCCAGTTCGATGCCTCCTCAAGCAGTGATCCCGATGACGATGACCTGAGCTACAGTTGGTGGATGAAAGGAGAGGATGATGAAGAGGAGATCTCAAACGATGAGAAGTTCGTCATGAAGCTGGATGAAGGGAGTTACGATATACATGTCTTCGTGGATGACGGGCAGGGGGGAACTGACGATTCAGACCTCATCACCATCATCGTGGAGAAACCGGAAAACCGGCCTCCCGAAGCCTACATCTCCCAACCTGTGGAAGGACAGGAGTTCAGGGATAACGAAACCATCACTTTCGATGGAAGGGAATCCTCTGACCCTGATGGCGACGAAATCAAGTTCGAATGGTATCTCAATGATGATCCCGTTTCAACCGAACCATTCTTCACCCGAGACCTTAGCCAGCCGGGAAGTGAACTCGATATCGGGGATTATGAGGTTCATCTCATCATCTGGGATGAAAAAGATGAGAACAACCACGCGTATGCGAACATCACCATCACCGATAACAAGAGACCTGTGGCAAGGATTACGGATCCCGAGGACGGTGGAGTGTTCTCAGAAGGAGTTGCAATCGATTTCGACGGTTCCCATAGTACTGACGAGGAAGGGGACGAGCTGATATTCGAATGGCTGGATGGTGATACGATCATCTCCGAAAACGCCAAATTCTCAAAGGAACTGAGCGTGGGAGAGCATGAGATCTTCCTCACGGTCAACGATAGCCGAAAGAATGATACAACCTCAGTAACTATCCGGGTGAACCAGCGGCCCACTGCTGTGATCTCAAGTCCCACAGAAGGGGATGTGTTCTTCCTGGACGAAGTGGTGAGCTTCGATGCCACCTCCTCTTCTGATCCGGATGGAAAGATCGTCTCATATGTCTGGGAGGACAACGGCGAGAGATTGGGGACAGGCAGTACCATGGAACAGGTTCTGGACACCGGAAACCATGAACTCACCCTCATAGTGAAAGATGATGATGAAACGCAGCACTCAAGTACCATTTTCGTAAAATCCGTTGATCATTCCATTGCGTTCACGGTTCAGGAGGACGTGAAGGAGGCGGACCCGGGAGAGGATGCCATATTCCATCTCAAGATACACAATCTTGCGGAAAAATCCGACCTCATCAGGCTGAGCTCCGATGAAGCGGTTGAATTCGAGTTTGAATCCTTCATCCTCGGACCAGGTGCAGAGAGGACCATCACAATGACTGCTTCATCCACCCGTGACATGGACATCCATCTTACTGCATGGGCAGGTCAGTTCCCGTTCTACACTCTCACCAAACTAAAAATGGCCCAGATTTACGAGTTGGAGATGAGGACCAGCAGTGCGGAAGGGAATGCTCTCACCGGAACACCTGGAACGAGCCTGAACTACCTGCTTGTGGTAACAAACAACGGGAACGGAGAGGATATGGTTACCATGAAGTATGACTCCGCGAAATCGTGGAGCGTTACCGTAACCCCGGAAAGCTTTTCCCTCCACCCAGGAACCTCGGGCCAGATCATCGTTAAAGTGAAGATACCGGAAACTGCGGTGAAGGGAGTTGTTCACGTCCTTGAGGTAACAGCAACTTCGGAGGATGGGGAAACAGCAGCTTTGATAACGCTGACAACCTCTGTGGAAAACCCGAATACCGAACCAACTGATCCCCAATCAGGCGGAGAGGATAGTCCGGGATTCGATGGGATCATCGTTGTGACCGGTTTTGCACTGGCAGCGGCCATGATATTTGTCAGAAAAAAGCGATAGGGATCTGCCACTCATCGGCTTCCTGCTTGTTTCTCGAATATCACTTTCGGGTTGAGAGTAGTGTCATCGGACCATTCTATTATTTAAGTGTAAACTGGGTGAATTGCTGCAAAGGAATGAGAGAGAATAACGGAAAAACAACGACCGACCGACCATGACCGGGGGGCGGGGGGAGACGGGGAGGATGCAACCTGCCGGAACTTTGATCAGGCGTCCGTCTTTTAAATCCAAAAACTTTTAATGAATGGTTAGAAATCCCGCTCCGATTCGTATGACCGAGGAAGAAAACTCTTTTGATACACCACATGAAATCAACTCAGCGATACGAGAGAGTTTGAAACAAACACGCTCACTTAAGATCACAGACATGGCTGGAATGAACTCCATTGCGGTCGGGCTGAACGAGGTTGCAAAAATTACAGTGGAGGGAACGGCAGGCAATTATTTCGGTGCATTCAACGGAGCTGCCACCCTGCGACTCCTCGGGGATGCCGGCAAGTATACCGGGGACAGCATGTCAGGGGGGATCCTGAGGATCGATGGGAACGCCGGTCCTGGAACGGGATGCTATCTCATGGGGGGAACCGTCAATGTCACAGGAAACTGTGGCGTGGCAACAGGGCAGAGGATGTACGACGGTGTCATCGCGGTGAAGGGAAATACCGGAGCACTGACCGGAGTGGGAATGAAAGGCGGTATGATCTTCGTGGACGGGAAGTGCGGTGACAGTGCCGGCCACAACATGGAGACCGGTGTCATCTACGCACGAAAGTTCAAAAGCCTCGGGAGAAATGCCATCGAACTTCCCCTGACCAGGGTGGACAAGTCGAGGCTCATAGAATATCTGGAGATCGATGAGCTGGAGATCGAGGAATTCAAGAAGGTGGTGCCAAAGGAGGAGGAACCTTCATTCGAGGATGAGTACCCCGTGGTGCTTCAGGATGCACCGGAGGGATATATCGATAAGATTGCGCTCACCCCATCATTCAGTGTCTATTCGGACGAGGATCTGAAACAGCAGGCAGATGTGGAACTCAAGACGAAGATCGGCAGCGGTCTTGGTGTGATGAAACTTCAGGCTCCGTTCCTAATCTACGATACCGGATTCACCAGCCCCATCGTCATGAAAGAAGCGGAGGACCTGCGCACACCAATCATCTCAAGCGAGCTTCCTGCCCATGGTCCGGGTTCTGGATCACGGAGCATAGAGGACGATGATGATTTTGACGACGATGATGACAGGCCAACCCCTTACCGTGTAGTCCGGATATCACCTGAGAGGAAGGGAGCGGATGTGGAATTCCTGAACAAGGGAAAAGGCATCGAGCTCATTCTTGGAAGTGGATCCGCATACTATATCGGCGGCGAACTCATCAGTTCCATGCCGGAACGTCAATTGGATATCAACTCCCCGGAGGATATCAGGAACTTCATCGAACTTCTCAGGGAGGTGACCCAGGGCACGAAACCCATCTTTGTCACCGTGCCAGGGGAGAACATCTACGACCTGATCATGGCGGTTGCCAAGGGAAAACCCGATGCCATCATCCTGAAATCACAGTTACCTACCAGTGCCCTCACTGTGGCAAAGGAAGCGCTTGAGGATGCTGACAGACGGGATCGGATCGCACTCTATGTTCTTGGGGACTTCGACTCAAGCGAGGATATCTACAAGGTCCTGGCAATGGGAGCAGACGGGATCGCCCTGGTCTTCCCGGACATGGGGGCAAAAGTGGTATCAGCGAAAGAGGCGTTTTCATTGAAACAACTGGTTCAGGGTTTCAGGATCCTCATGGCGTACACAGGCCACACTTCACTGGATGATCTTTCCCAGGATGATCTCCGGGCACTGGATTATTCCACTGCGGCTGTCACCGGGATCAAGCTCATCGGATACGATCAGAAACTGCCAATCTGGAGACGGTAGACTAGCTGATTATCTCGGATTCTAGTGGATTTGCACTGATAATTTCTTATGCTGAGGTTATATGCTCGATTCAATGATGAAATGAAATTCCTATGGCACATGCACCTCACTTCCCCCCCCACCCCCCCTGTGTAATAGTAGTCGTTGTGGTCGTGATCGTTGTACATATTGTCGTTGTATTCATTTTTGTGGCCAGGACCCATTGTATATAATGTGGAGAGGCATTTGTAGGAGGTGGGGTGGCGGGGGCGGGAGTGAGCATTTATGCGAGGTCCGGTTGAGTGTGTATGAGGTGCAAAGCACCGAGGACCGGTTGAACACGAAGTGTTCGAAAAGGATGCGCTCGATAAGGTGGGAGGCAGTGGAATATTATGACACTGCGGGCAATTAGGATTATACAACCTCTTCAAACAAAGCATCCGATCCTATCATAATATAATCCGCGGCAATCCGTATTATCCGAAAAATCCGCGTGCTGAATTCGGCCATCCCTTTTGGTAGTCGCAGGAATCTTAGCTCATGTACCCCATTTCCCCCAGCTTCTCCGGAAGGTAGGTATCAGTTACGAAATCAAGACCATACTTGGCAAGCGCCTGCTGTTCTGACTTCTTCCTGATCTTAAGCTGAGTGGAGATTTCCCCCTGCCAGAATGAATCGGCGAACCGGGGATCGGTGAGCTCGGAATTGAGAGCACCCACATCTCTGTCGTTGAGCTTGTCGGTGGGAAGATCATAGGTGATGATGTCGGAGGGAGTTATGCCGACGTACTCCGCCGAGGGGGTGGCGAGGTGGTGGGAGATGTGGGCGGTCTTGATTGCGCCATAGGCAATGGATGCAAAGATCCGGTAGGACCAGGGGTCGCCGTCGGTGAACACCAGTATTGGTAATCGGGTCTCCTCGTTTATCCGTTTCAGGAACCGCCGGGTGGATCTGGCAGGCTGTCCCTTGATGTGCACCAGCACCGCTCGTGCATCCTCGTCGAATCCGTTCTCCACAAGCCTGTCGAACATACCACCGGTCTCGATGGCAACGACAAAGTCCGCATCCACCTTCTTGAAGGTGAGCTTCTCCTTCTCAGCATTGTAAGGGATGGTATATCCTGAATCCCCAACATCCTCCCTGCAGTTGATGTTTTTCCACTCCCCCTTTCTGTTCTTTTCCCTGAGGGTGATGTTCCCGATGACGCGGGCTCCGTCCTCCTCGGGCCGAAGGTGGAAGTTTTCCCTGAGATACCGGGTGATGATCTCCAGGTCCTCGATGAGGTTGTTCGATTCGTTCTGGGATCCGAACTTGGCCAGTTTGCCCCATGATTCCGAGATATAGTACAGCTCCCTCAGGGTTGATGAACGGTTCTTTCCCTTCAGGGAGGTCCGGATCATGTTGTCTATGAAATCGATGACATAGGCCGTACGCATGAGCATATTGGCGCCATCGGTGCTCTTTGCGCTCCGGAAGCTCAGACCGCTGCCGTATCTGAACACCCGCAATGCGTCACTGAACTCGATGTTGTCTTTGGTTCGAGTGGGGATCCTGATCTGGGGAATTGTTCCGCTTGCAAGGAAGTGGTAGATGTCCTCTTCAATAGTTTCGAGTTTGGCGGAGGTTGCCAGCATGGGGTCCATCTTCATGGCTTTCTTCCGGTATTCGGTTCCCGTGGCTTCGATCTTCTCGATCTTCTTCTTCATGACCGCATCCTGCTTCTTGATTTCCAGAAGTTCCTGTTTCAGATCGGTCTTCTCCTCCTGTGCCCTGAGTTTGTTGGACTGATTCTCCCGAATGGTAAGTTGAAGATGGTCATTGGATTCCTCGATCTTTGTGATCTTCGTCCTCAGTTTATCCATGGTGGAAAGCTGCTTTTTTCGATCGGTACCGTCCCTGGGAGCGTCAAGTCGCATCTGCTCCAGAAGACTTCGCATCTTCTGTGCTTCCCCCTGCCGTTCCTCCACCAGTTTCGTGGTCTCCCGGATGATCTTCTGACATCCGTTATTTTCATCCGTCAGTTTCTCCATCTTTGACTTTATGGTGTTCATTTGACTGATGAGCTTGGACCGCACCATCTTTTCCCTGGCGATCTCGTCGTCATAGAGCTTCTCCAGCTCGGCCAGTGCCTTCACCTGTCCTTCCCGGTCCTTTACCCTCTTGAAGGTAGTGATCGCTTTATTCAGGGATTTCAAAGCGTTATTCATGTCTCCGGTGACCCGATAGAGATAGCCCATCTCCCTGAGGATCTTCGCTTTCGTCTTCGGATCCGGATAGTGTTTCTCCGCTTCCCTGTAAGCGGCAAGTGCTTCTACCCGCTTCCCTCCTGACAGATAGGATCGTGCAAGATGGAGATAGTCAAGGAATTCCTCTTCCTTTCCCTTGTGCAGTTCCATCTCCTTCTGGAAGAAACCCACAGCCAGCATGGGACGCTTCAGGGAATAGCAGTATTCAACATTTTCCTGATAGATCTTCTTTATTGGTTTCCCGCGGGAGAGGTGGAGTTCCTCCAGCTTTGTACGGTGAAGGAGTTCCTGCTTATATTTGCGGCGTTTCGCCTCGGATTCGATGATCTTTTCCAACACACCAACGGCGCGTTTCCAGCTCTTCTCGTCATCCATATTCTGGAGGATGGTAGCAGCACTGAGCAGGGAATTTGTCATTCCCTCATATTCAGAGAGTTTTTCAAATACTGCTCCTTTCTTCTCGAGAAGTTCCGACTGTTTGAGGAGATCCCCACGCTTCCTGTGGAGGGATAATCTGAGATCCATTCCAGCAATGTGGAGATGAAGATCTTTCTTTGCCAGTTCCTTCTCATTTCTCACAAGGAGTGTCAGGGCACGATCCTCATGACCCATCTGCATGATGACCTCGGCTTGTTTGATGATGTACTCCGGGTTCGAGGTACGTTTTCCACCGGTTTCGTAGGCTGAGAGGGCAAGTTCCATATTCCCCAGTTTTTGAAGGATATCACCCTGGGCCAGGAAATCACCTGCCTGCTGATAGGCCTCGGAGGCCTCTCTCAGCTTCCCCCCTTCCTCCCTGATCTCCCCAACGATCCGGAATAATTCACCCTCGGAACTTTCCGGCAGGACCGGTATATTGTCAAACACGGTTGGAGGGCTGGCCTTTCCCCTTCTCGAAAGAGCTTTGTGTATCCATTCCTCGGCATCCATAAGATTTCCCTGAACTTTCAATTTGAGTCCCTGTAGTAGAGCCGCCTCTGTCGTTTCCTCCAGGGCTTCGGAGCGTTCGATCCAGCTCCTGAACTCACGACCCTTCCCTTGCATCTCATGTTGGGCAAGGCGCAGAAATGCCCCCTGCAACTGCTCATTCTCCACCTCTGAATTTCCGGGAACCTGATTCCAGAAATCAACGGCAGTATCCCGTTCCTCTGTCAAATAACGCAGATCACCAAGCAATAATAGAGCAGTGCATTCACGAATATCCTCCAACTCCTGTGCCGATTCATAAGCTCTCTCTGCTGCGTTCATTGCCTTGAGAAAGGAATGATTTCCGGCATGAAGTATAGCCATGTCAATAAGGGTGTCCACTACCCCCTCCAGATGCCCTATCTCCCGATACATCTTGAGGACACCCTCGAGATGTGCAAGGTCCTTCTTATCCCCGGATTCCTTCTTTTCGGTTGACCTTTTTTGTCGTTTCTTTGTTTCTGATTGTTTTTTCTGAAAGAATGCATCAATGCTTTTCTGTTCCATAGCGTCTCATCCCTAGGCTAATTGATCGGACCAATAAACTGGTGTATTGTTGTACGTATAGATGATTGGGAGGTGAATGGTTGAATTATTGATGAATGACTGGAGAGATGATTGCATGTATGAATGACCGACGAACGGATGAGTTGTGCGATGAATTGCCGGATGAAATATTGGGGGGAAGGCGGGGGGGGGAACATACGGAGGCTTTATTTTTCGCTCGTAGTCTCCCGCGTTGACTTGCTCAGTTCTCTGGAAGCTGCCATGATCTTTTCCATGGATGGCGCTTGCCAGTGTTTTTGATCGGAATTGACCCAATCGGTGACATGGTTGAAATACATGGTGGCAATGGGATCGTCGGCAAGGATCTTTGCGACCCAACGGTCCATGAAAGTGACCTGCTCATCAAACTTTCCATTGTTGACGCTCTTAAGGATGGGAATAAAGATATTCGTCTGGTAGAGGAGCTCCCTGACATTGAGCTTGTACTGGGCGAAGACATTTCTCTCCATGTTTACGATATTCTGCTGTTCCCAGAGTCTGAAGATGGTGTCATACAGGAACCCGAAGGTGATCACCATGAGGACCACCAGGATCATGAGGATGAAGGTCTTGGTTGCTACCTGTTCGTCTTGATTTGAAGATAATCCGAGATATTTTTCAAAATAATATCCTGAGCGTTCGTAGAAAATACCGGCCAGGGCAAGGGACCAGAAGATGATGGATACGAATGCCTGAGATTGCTGGAATCTCCAGATATGCTTCATGAAACCTTTTTTCACCAATGTAGCCTTTTTCATTCGCTTCCTCCGGATCAATCTGTTTTTTCCATTCAGTGATTATTGTTATATCATTTATGTATTCTCAGATGTGTTCTCAGCTTTTTCAATTCTGCTCTAACCTTTCTTTATCTCATTGATAATGGGTTCCAGAACCTGACATACATTGTCGGTCTCCTCCACAAGGGTACCGGTGACAATGATGTCGGCACCCGCCTCCACAGCAGCCCTTGCCTGCTCAGGTGTTCTGATCCCCCCTCCGACGATCAGTGGTATGGAGAGCTGTTCCTTCACGGTTCTCACCATCTCGATGGGAACGGGGGTGGGCGCACCCGAACCTGCCTCCAGATAGACGAGTTTCATCCCGAGATACTGGGCCATGAGAGAATAATGAAGAGCCCGTTCCGGTTCATTCCTGCGAATGAGATCCGCTTGACCGATCTTCCCCACCATCATTCCCGGCTCCACCAGAATGTAGCCCATTGGAATGGGTTCCAGCCCGAGCTTGTTGATAAGAGCCGCTCCCTTGAGCTGTTCCCCTACAATGAAACGAAGATCCTTGGAATTGAGCATTGACATGAAATAGAGGGCATCAGCATATTTGGATAGAGTGGCGGCTGATGGGGGGAAAAGGATGATGGGGAGAGAGGTTTCCCTTCTGAGCGCAAGCACGCAGGCATCCACACCCTCGGTTGAGAGATGGGTCGACCCACCCACCATGATTGCGGACGTTCCCGCTTTCTGAGCCTGGGCACCGATCTTTCCGATCTCAACTGCATCCATCTTCCCTGGATCGAGAAGAGTCATGTGGATATGCTCTTCCTGTAATCTCGAAATAATATACTGATAAATGGAACCCGTGGTCATTCCTTTCCCTCGATTGTGTTTGAGAACCAATGAATATGATACAAAAACATTTCTGTAAGCGGTATATTCCTATGTCAGCGCGAGATACCAATAGGAGGGGATATCGAGGTGGGGATTGGGAGGTGACATATCTCCCTGGTTTATACAAAATATTCCATCCAGTTGGACCACAAATCATTTATACCCATTTATAAGTTCGGCTACTAACTGAAAACCCATACACATGGTGATGATGAAAACCGGATCATTATCATCGGGATCAGGAGAGGAACAACACGTCAGATAACAACGATATTGGACAGAAAGAGATCCTTCAGAAGGGGATACTTCGGAAAGAGGTCCTTCAGAAGGAGATTTTTCGGGAAGAGATCCTGCTCAAAGTATTATCCGAGATCAGACCCAGTTCGGATTTCGACCGAAAGGTCAAGGCTACCATGGACCAGATTCGTGAGAGCATCGACGATCTCAGATCTCAATCTACTATGGATTTTACAATACTTCATGTTGGTTCAACAGCGAAAGGAACATATCTGAAGTCCGGCGACATAGATATCTTTCTGGGATTCGATCCTTCGATTCCCGAGGCTAAGCTCCGGGAGATAATATTTTCACTGGGGAAACAGATCCTTCCGGACCATATCATACGGTATGCAGAGCATCCCTACGTCAGAGGAACACTGAATGATATAGAGGTTGATCTCGTTCCATGTTACCTGGTGGAGAGCGGGGACAAGATCATCAGTGCTGTGGACAGGACACCTTTTCACACAACGTATGTGATCTCAAAGCTTACCGACCAGTTGAGGGATGAAGTTCGGCTCATGAAGCAGTTTCTGAAGGGCATCGGATGTTATGGTGCAGAGACGAAGACCATGGGCTTTTCCGGCTATCTCAGTGAGCTTCTCATCCTCCACTACGGAGGATTCCTCAGCGCATTGGAAGAGGTTTCCCAATGGAACCAGCGTACCCTCATTGATATAGAGGAGACGGGGTATCACGGTCCCACGGAGGGGGACAAGGACGGCAAAGGGAATTCATTGATCGTGGTGGATCCCGTGGACCCGGGCAGGAATGTTGCTTCTCCGGTATCCAGCCTGAGGATCGGCACGTTCATCCACGCTTCCCGGGAATTCCTGAAAGCCCCCTCTGTCAGATTCTTTTTCCCCCACCCCCCCTCCCCCCTGGAAAAGGAAATAATTTTGTCGGAGATCGATTCACGTGGTAAGATCCTCCTCCTCTTACTGGGCCGTCCAGATGTTATCGATGATATTCTTCACCCACAGCTTCGCATGACCATGCAACGTTTGACCGGTCTCCTGTCCGACAGCGGATTCCAGCTTAACGACAGCGGGTATGTCGTACATGATTCTATTTTCCTGTTCTTTGAATTTAAAGTCTCGTTACTCCCCGAAAAAATTCTTCATCGTGGGCCCCAGGTCCACAATCCACTGCACGAAGAAAGGTTCATTGAAAAATGGACGGAAAGAAATCCCTTCCTCGTCGGAGACCGCTGGCATGTACTGGCCCCTGTGAAACATCGTACTCCCCAAGAGCTTCTGGAAACTGTACTACCGGATTTCCAGACCGGTAGCACCATTATGGAATCTATCAACAACGGATTCAGCATTCTTGATCCTCATGAGGTTCCTATCGAGGTCATCTCCCATTTTCTCGACAAGCGGCTTCCCTGGAACAGGTAAGAGAAGTAGTTGAACATTCTCATCTTGCCATCGACACTCACAATCCTTTTACACATCCCACTCCTCTTTCTTATCTTGCCTCTCATCAGTTCCAATCACATCGCTTCCCTTCTCCCCCCCACCCCTCCAACAATAGTAAGAAGTGGAGGTCAGCGTCGGTAATTCCAGGAGTTTGTGCCATACCGTTCGGCGGCAAGCTTCCCGGTCAATTCCTTTTCCTCAGGTGTGAGTCCGGATGATTGAAAATCGATATTCAGGACCTCGGAAAACCGGGCTGTAAGAAGGGATATGAGATGATCCATCGTTGGAGTGGTCACCCCGGCAGTAAGAGGATTGTCCGCCATTTCACGCTCGATTGATGTTACCCGATCCGACGGATCCACAAGCCCTTTCCCCTCGATCTTTTCCTGAGACACCTTGAGCAATCTGAACATGAGGGAGGGGTCGTGACGCATGATGAGGGTTCCGTGCTGAAGGAGTACTCCTCTTCTTCGGGTCTGGGCACAGCCGGAGATCTTTTTCCCGTTCACCAGGATATCGTTCGCTGGTACGTATTCTGCAGGGAGACCGAGATCCGAGAGTGCTGATATGACAGCACGATTGAGGAAGCGGAATGATCCCAGCTTATCCTTGGGAATCCCATTGGATGTCGGATCGGGCAGTATCAGACCGTATATGAGCTGGTTCTCATCCTCGAACAAGGTGCCTCCCCCGCTTGTCCTGCGAAATATCCCCACCCCTCTTTCCCGGCAGGCGTCAACATCAACTTCCTTCTCCACGGACTGAAAATACCCAAGCGATATACTGGGTGTCTTCTGGTAAAAATGCAGGACTGGAGCATAATTTTCATTGGTTGACGCGAGCTCCAGAAAGGTCTCATCATGTGCCATTACAAGTGCTGGATCCGATATTCCGCTGTGGATGCATCTGCCGATCATGATCACTCATCTTATCCTATGATAATACTCAATTATCCATACCCGTCCATGGGATCTGGATTCCCTTGTCGGACCTTCCTTTCCAAACCCTGCATGGATAGATGAATCACCAGCCAAGGCGTTGAAGGTCCCGCTCTTCCTTTGTTGCTTTCTTGAACTGTTTGTAGTGGTCCTTGCAGATGTGTGTTCGCTTCTTTTTCTCGTCACCCACCTTGACAGCGGGTAGATTCTTAATCAGATTCTTTGTTGCAATGGACCGTACTGCGTCGTTATCGCATTCTTTGATCTCACAGATCTCTTTCTCATCGGGTGTCATGGTGATCCCTCATGTTTCATCACTGCCTCTTTTCCCAGGTGGAAGGCCTTTCGATTGACCTCAAGCGCACGCTCCGGAACACTATTCTCCATCGCTTCCATAAGGTATTTCTCATCGAAGGGAAGAAGTCCGCTTCCTGCAAGGGCGCCGATCATAACGATGTTGGCAGTGATAACATTTCCTGCTTCGTTCGCAAGATCTACGAGGGGCAGGGTATAGGTAACCTTTCCGACCTTCCTGATCTCATCGAGCGCTTCCCGGGCATCGGGATACTCTCCTTTTCCCAGTGATACGGTGATGGGAACGATCATGTCTATGCCGGTGAGGATGGTGGTCTTTTGCGACACCATCTTCAGGGCGCGTAGTGTTTCAGACAGTTCGAAACCAAGAAGGATGTCCGCATCCCCATCAAGCAGGATAGGACTGTGAACATCACCGATCTTCACGGTGGATTCCACCACTCCTCCCCGCTGTGCCATGCCGTGGACTTCGCTGACCAGTACCTTCTGACCGGCAATCATGGCGGCTCTGGCTATGATCTTCGAGGCCATGAGCAATCCCTGACCTCCCACACCAGTGATGAAAATGCTGGTTTTGGACATGAGTGGGCGAGTCAGGAATTTGTTATTAAGATTTCGGAGTAGTGATATGTAATCCGCGCCAATTACGTTTTCCTGCACATGAGATTTCACACCTTACAACATTTTCGAATGTTCGTGTAGAAATGTACCTTCAGCCCACAGATACTTGAACAGATCCTCACACCACCTCATGAATGACGGATCTGAAGAATTGAATCCAGCAGCAAAATCGAAGTTCCCTTTATGGTTCGGAAACATGACCGCTGCTGCTTTATCCGTCAGGACCATAATGGCAGGAAGTTCGTGAACAAAACGAAGACGATCACTGAAATCCTTGTCCCTACATTCATCATAATCAGCGTCTGATACCGAGTCACTATGTCTGATGACCCGCAATTGGATCCCTTCGAATCCCCGAGAATGAAAGCTGGTCGTATCCTGGGGGATTTCCCTGGTGACTAAAGAGATCCGTTCCTCTGCTTGCTGGACCAGTTTGGTAGAGATGCTGAAATTATTGATGGTCCCTTCAGTGTAAGTACAATTCGAGAGTTCACCAAGGCGGGAGATGAATTGAGTGGGGAGGAGGGAGAGCTCATGGTCGAGGAAATAGCCCGGGTGATCGCTGATAAAGGAGAAGCCTGGAATTAATGAGAAAATAAGATGGCCAAATGATGTTGTTGAATAGTATCCGTCCGCGTTCTTTGACACGAGATCGGCATTTTTCAGCCGATCCAGATGACGGGAGACTTCCGGATTGTTTGCATCGACCTTCTCTCCAATCTTCGTTAGGCGGTGGGGCTGTTCTGTGATGATCTTCATGATCTCGTATCGGATTGGATGAGAGAGTTCGAACAGGAGTTCATGTGTTTCCATAATTGTACTTTCCTTGTGTTCATGATTCTAACTTTTCAGGCGTAATTCTTGTGAAGAATCAATGCAAATATTTAACCTCTGCGGAAACAGATCCTTGTCCACAAGAGTATCGGTGGCCTTTTCCTTCCCCGGACTTATCCATCTTACTCGGACTTCCGACGATTGCCAGCAGACTCATGGTCTCGCAACACCCCTCCCTCCGCTCCCCTTCCAATTTCCCACCTACTCCCTCCTCTTTTTCCCTTCCCCTGCCCCCCCAATTCCCCACCTCTCTCACGTTTTTTCTAATCAGAAGAAATCAATGAAGCAGCACAGCAGTACCATATGCAAGAACCTCTGAGGCGCCCTGCATGAGCATAGATGTCTGGTACCGGATGTTGACTATGGCATCGGCCCCAAGTTTTTCTGCTTCTTCGATCATTACGCTTGTTGCTTTATCCCTGGACTCGTTGAGGAGATCTGTGTAATAGGTCATTTCCCTTCCGATGAAAGCCCTCCCAACTGCTCTGATGTCCTTGCCGATGTGCTTTGCCTTGACACAGCTTCCCTTCACCACTCCCAGTATTTGTGTAATGTCCCGGTTCGGTATTGTATCCGTTGTTGTCAGTATCATGTCAAAAACCTCCAAATTAATGATGGAATTCTACTCTTGCTTAAATCAGTTTGGGAATGGAATTGAAGTCGTATTTGTATGCACTCGCGATTATTTCCATTTCTTCCCCCACTCCCCTTTCCCCCATTTGCATTGTATGGATGATAGTAAGGATTTATATGAAAAGCTAGAATAGCTTGTAGGGATTTGCAATAATTGAATCCGCGCATTTTTCTCCCCAGAA
>CAZTGJ010000020.1:0-18118 GCA_964613025.1 uncultured Thermoplasmata archaeon
CTATTTACCCCTTTGTCTTCTACTCCATCTTCCTCCTCGTCCCCCTCATTCACTTCCCCCCCTACCCCCTTCTTATCATCAATTACTTTCTCCTCTTCTATCACATCGTCTTTTTCTTCTCCCTTCCCTTTATTTTTCCCCCTCTCATTCACTTCGCCCTCCACCTTCTTCTCATTCCCAACCACAAACTCCTCTTTATCCCCCTCATCCACCTCTTCCCCCATTTTCTCCCTAACGATGACGGGTTCAGGTTTCTTGAGTTTTCGGAACAGTTCTCCGATATTCTCCCAGATCGAATCCCGTTCTGAGGAGCCGAGTTCCTCGCAGGACATTCCCTTCCCGATCCCGCTTATGAGGCAGACCTCTTCAGCATAGCTGCCTCCAAGATTGATACCCATCGCCAAGGTTCTAACAATATCTTTCTCCGAGGAGTTCAATATCCCGTCGAATTCTTCACGCAGCATTGTTCTTGGATTCACCATGGCTGGAGGAACCTCATATTCCCTTCCGGCCCGCACAGTACGATGTCTCCAGGTCCTGCTGATGAGAGGTTGGATGATGTTCCCATCCTTCACGAGAATAATATTCCCGTCCCCGAATCCCTCCACAACAAGATCGTATCTCTCCTCTTTCTGTATCCCAAAGATCAGGATCCTGTCGAATTCCTGCTGCTCGACTGAAACGATCCGTCCGTTGGTGAGGTGTTTCCTGAGCAGCATGGCAAACCCAGTTGGCTGTGGTGGGTTGTCCGGTCCTTTGGAGGAAAGATAGATCGCCCTTCCGGTTCGAATGACCAGGTCTCGTTTTCCCTCTCCAGTATTCAGACGGAGTACTACGACCTCCCTCTCCGGCTGGTACGCCTTCTTGATGTAGGTCCCGATAAGGGACTGGAATTCCAGCTCCAAAGCAGCAATGTCCATTGATGAAAGGGATTTCTTGGTCTTAGCCATGGGCTCACCTTGTATCATGGTGAAGATTCGTGTTCAGGGTATTCAATACGAACATGGATGATCGTCAGCTCACATAGTCCAGGGCATTCCGGTATTCGTCCTCGAAGAACGCCACCAGCTCTTTCAGATCCTTGTCCGAGTCGGCTTCAACCGTTACCCTGATCACAGGTGACGTATTCGAGGCACGGATGAGACCCCACCCGTTATCCAGGTCCACTCTCACACCATCCATGATGTTCACTCTGTCCTGTTCACGGGAGAATTTTTCCTGAAGCCTGGAAATGACTCCAAATTTGACAAGGTCCGGACAATCGAAATTTGTTGTATGCTTTGGGAAACTCGGAATGCCGTCCACAATATCGGATAATTTCCTATCCTGCTCTGAAAGGAACCTGGCAAGCTGCAGGGGAATGATCATTGCATCATCGAACAGATATACCTCGGGTATGATCATGTGGCCGCTTCGCTCGATACCCAGCATGGCCCCATGCTTTTTCGCTTCAAGGGTGAGGAATGTATGGCCCACCTTGATTCTGATCACTTCGGCTCCCTCGGGAATGAGCACCTTCTCGACAGCCATGGAAGACTCGACATTCGCCAGGATCGGTTCCTTCTTCCTGCGGAGCAGGTCCAGTCCCAGTATGATCCCCACCGGGTCTGCCGAGAGTACTCGTCCTCTGTCGTCCACGATCACTCCACGGTCACCGTCCCCGTCGAAGGCAACCCCGAAATCGGCATTCTCTTTTTGCACGAGATCCATCAAGGCGGTCAATGATTCAGGAGTTGGTTCGCTTTGACGGTTGGGGAAGGTCCCATCCGGTTCATCAAAAAGATGGACCGCATCAATACCAACTGCCGAGAACACCTCTGGAGCGGTGAGCGAGTTGCTCCCGTTTCCGCAGTCCACCACAACCTTCAGTTTTCGTTTCATATGGAAGACCGATCTGAGATAATCCACATATTCTTTGGTATGGCGCAGGAAATCCACATTTCCTGCATCCTTCCATCCGCAGGATCCGTATTCACCGGAAACAACGATGTCCTTGACCTCGACGATATCCTCCTCCGGGAATCCCTGCCCCTCCTCATAATAGAGCTTGAGACCGTTCCATTCCGCGGTGAGATGCGACGCCGTCACATAGGCAATGACATCATACTTCTTCTTCCATCCAGCAAAGAGTGCTACCCCGAAGGATGCGATACCCACCGAGGTCACATCAACCCCTCCGGCGGAGATCCCCGAAATAAGTGCACTGAGAAGCGTCGGGCTTGTTATCCTAATGTCAGCTCCCACGAGACAGCGGCCCATATTGTTTCGCTGCATGAATGCCGCAAGTCCCTTTCCGATATTGAGCATGATCTCCTGGGTGAGGTCCTCTCCGTAGATTCCTCTGACGTCGTAGGCTCTGAAAATATGTTGAATATCCTCCATGGTCTGCAAGGTGATTCCTCCGTGATTTGCTGATACGTTAATGATTACTTCGTTGATTGGTTTGTTGATTGATAATTACTATTGAATTGAACGGTCAATGATACATTGATTGATGACCAACAGTTCGATCGGTGACGCGGGATTTAAACAGGGATAATTAAGATTTCCATTTCAATACTCGGTGTACTTCCGGTTGTCCCCCCTCACCCGCCCCACCGGATACTTCTCCTCGTTCTTCTTCATCTTCCTCTCCAGCTCGTCGCTTATGTCAATGCCGTATCGCTCTGCAAGTCTGAGAATGAAATAGAAGATGTCCGCCAGTTCCTCACCGATCTCCCCCCTTCTCCCGTCATCCAGGAAAAGTTCGTCAACCTGTTCGTATGATTTAAAACGAAATATGTCAAGCAGTTCTCCGGCCTCGGTGATGATCCCGATGGCAAGCTCCTTGGCATTGTGGTACTGGTCCCAATCCCTCTCGGTGCAGAATTCCTGTATTCTGGATTTTAGGGTAGTGATCGTGGTGGTGTCGTCCATCGTAGGGTGGGAGGGTGGGCGGTGTTAATAAAGGTTTGCGGAGGCGGCGGGGAACGACGACGGGGGACACGGATTAATTGGGGTGGGAATGGATGGGTGGATGGATTTTTTTCACAGAGGAGTGGGTGGGCGGGTGGGGATGGAATGAAATGACATCGTGGGCGTTAGCGATCTGTTGCGAGAACGCTGATTTCGATTATTTAAAGTGACCAATTATTGTCGCTGCGGAATAGTATAGAGTCGTCAAGGCAGTGGATTCAACGACGAAAAGGATTTCAAATTAACATATTTACTAACTGATAAAATGATAACAAGGAAATATTAATAATATATTACCATTAATTACTAATTGTGGTAAATTATGGCGATATTGGTAAAACTTGATAAATTCGGCAAAATATTCTTGCCTAAAAAGGTGCGGTCCAATATGAAAGCAAGGCAATACGAAGTGGTCATGGCAAAGGAAGAGGTGCATCTTATTCCGGTTCTGGAACCCTCCAAGCTGTTTGGTTCACTTCCAAATGCAAGCACAAAACATCTTGAGGAGATACATGATGAAGAGCACGAAGATATTGTTTGATTCCTTTGCATTGATCGAGCATTTGAAAGGATCGGAAAGAGGCATGACGGTCCAAGAGCTCATTGGGAGCAGGGGCAATGAGATCTACATATCGGTTCTTTCCCTGTATGAGGTCGGAACCGTGATCGAGCGGGAACACGGGAAAAAGAAACGGGATGAGATTCACCGATCGCTTACCACTCATTTTCACATCGAAGATATAACAGAGCGCATTTCAGTAAGGGCAATCAAACTTAAGCGGATCCATAAACTTCCCACGGTCGACTATCTGATATACGCATCCGCAAAGATCCTCGGAGCATCGATAGTTTCCGGGTGCAAGCATTTCAAGAGCATCTCCGGAGAATCCGATGTGATCATTATTTGAATAATATGATAGAGGTAACTATATTAGCTTCTCAGTAGTCGGAACATCATGCAAGCTGAACTATCAGTGATCATCACCAGAGCCACAGGCACCGCAGGTTCGGGAGTTCTGCATGCATGCCTTCAGCATCCTGCAGTGAGCAAAGTAACGATTCTAACTCGGAGGTCAATTGGTATCGAACACGAGAAATTGACAGAGCTTATCCACGACGATTTCCTGAACTATGAAAGCATCGAATCAGAATTTCATGGATTCAATGCCTGCTTCTGGTGTCTCGGGGTTTCCCAGGCCAAAGTGCGAAACGAGGGGGACTACAAACGGATAACCTACGACTTCACCATGGAGGCTGCAAAAGTGCTGGAGCGCTTGAATCCGGGAATGACGTTCTGCTTCCTGACCGGGATGGGAACGGATGAGACACAGAAGAGCAGGATGATGTGGGCACGGATCCTCAGTCCAGGTGATCTTCCCGTCCCCCCATTCCTCAGTATGCTTCTTGCTCTTGAGATCCTTCCGAAGCTTCATAGCCTCTTCTTTGGTTGCTCGAATGGTGAACCCATCAATCGAGATCCGGGCATCGTCTCGTTTGGTAGCCACGGGGATGACGTATCCTTCCATGGTGCCATGATGTTTGGATGCGATTTCGATCATCTCTTTTGCAGGAGGAGAGCTGTTTTGGCCATCCTCGGGATTGATGTTCGGATCTCCCGTTGTTATCCTTCGAGCTTTCACTACGGGCAACTTCTCGAATCGATAGTATGATGTTGTATCGGATTGCCAGTAGGAGGGAAGGTATCCAGTGAGCACATACTGTCCATCTTTCTTTTGGAGTAGTTTCTCAGTAGGCTCGGTGGGTGGTTTCCCCGCCATCATCGATGTTCTGTTCAGCTCTTCAGGTCCGCAGACGCAGATACGTCTCTGATGCTTCCTCACAGGAATTGTTGTATTGGATTTCTTTGGATGCTTTCGCTCATGCTTTCTCACATCTATGGTCGCGTATGACATGCTAGACCCCCGCCTTCTTCTTCAGATCATGATCGTTCAGCAGGAACTCCTTCTCCATGTTCGCGAGGTTCGTATTCCAGGATCTGATCTCATCCTCGGTCATCTTTCTACCCTCGTACGTTCGTCCACCTTTGATGTGATCGCGATGTTGACGTATTCTGGACTCAAGGGAGCTCTGTCTGGCCTTCAGGTCCTTCCGTGACAGCTTCCTGGGTTCTCTGATGGTGATGTTTCCCTGTCGATGGGCCGCCCACAGAGCCTCATCGACTGAAGCTTCATGCACATCGTGCATGATATTCCGGTGTTCTTTACTCGAAGCTCGAACGATGTAGTCCTTTGCCTCCTGGTGGGTAGCAAACTCACGTGTGTTCGAAATGGATTGGTGAACGCGCCTCGTGGATTGATTTCCTTCCCGCTGCCAGGTCTTCACACCACCATGTTCATGCTCCCACTTTTCGACACCCCGCATGTAGGCGTTCAATCGTTCTGCATACTCGGGTCCATCATTCGGGATGGTTCCCGGGTGAGCGATACCCATTTCGGCATCCTTCATACCCCGTTCGAAGTCTCGCTCGATCAGTGTGAGTGATCCGGAGGATGACGGATCCTTCTCCTTGGCAGGTCGGTATGATCCGGTATCGTGTACCATATCATAGATGATCTCGCTCAGGCTTTCAGCATAGATGTCCGTAGCCTCATACTCAGTAATTGTTTCATAGGATCCTCGCTTGATCTTTACCAATTTCACATCATAAGTGTCCATGGGGGTTAACTGGACGATGATCTTCCGGAAGTCCCCATGTTTCTTTGTCACCCGAAAGTGAAGATATCCTTTCTTATCATCCACCGCTACCTCTCTGGCTCCTACCGCCATCTTCGTGGCCATGGAGATCTGGCCCCAGATGATGCGTCCTCGTTGTGGTTCACCGTACGATGGCTCATCCCCCGGGGGCCGTCCCGCCATGAGGAAATTTCTCTCCTCCTGGACCTGTGACCCAACACGCTGATGCCGAGAATGCCGTCGAACATGCACCGATCGATATGGATTCATAGGGTGTTTTCGATCGTGTTTTCGAACATTCACATCACGATATTCAGGGGTCATTCCATCCCCCCCTTGCGGACTGGAATTGAAACGTCTACATGTGTGAGAATCACATCAAGAAAATAGAAAAAGAAATAGGGGCGAAAAAATGTCTCCATGTCTCCAAGCAGGGGTGTAGCCTTTACTGGTAAGGGTTTTTGATGGAGACATGCCGTTAAATTTTGTCTCATCTTATGTCTCCACCTCCTCATCGGCCTTATCGCCCTCTTCGACCCACCGATTGACCGCTTTTGTCAACGCTTTCGTGTTCGTCGGAAGAGACCCGTAGAACTTGTGACCCTTGAATTTCGATCTCAACATTTTCAGAATTCCAGGATAGGTCATCTGCTTGTTGAAATGGAGATCGTGAGCCTCAGCAATCCAATGATCACGGAAGGTCTTTTGATGTTTTCTGGATTCTTGCTCCTCCTCCTTTACGATCTGACGTTGACGCCATTCCTTGTTGAAGGTGCTGATCGCGGTTCCCCGTCTCATGAGCCACTCGATCCGCTCTTCATCAGTGCCGTGCTCAGGGAGGGGAATTCGATCGATGACCTCCATAAGCTGCACCACCTCGTGAGGAGTGTAGTCGAAGGTGAAGTAGGTGTTCGCATAGGTTTCGAAGGAATACGAGACGTCCGGGATGCATTGCAGATTGATGGGCATCCCCTTCCAGAAGATGGCCACTGACTTGAGCACCTCAAGATCATCATGGTATCGAATGCAATCCCAGTGATCCTTCTGGCCCTGGGGAGGATAGTACTTGCCCTTGTTCATGATACAGTGGACACCCTGGAGGGAATCACGCCATCGGTTGTTCACATCCTGCGGAAAGTGGATGGCAGGGACCATAATGATCTCCTGGGTCTTCCGCATTTGATTGAACACCCGGAACGCGGATCCAGCTTCTTTCCCTCGGTTCTCCCAGGCATTCTGTCCTTCCGCCCCATCGAACTCGTCAATGAAACAGTAGAGGTTTCTACGCTCTCCCATCATATCGATCTTCGCAACTACGTCGAAGATGTCTGAGATAGTGCGGACTCTCTGGATACCGTAGTCACGAACGTACTCATCATAGAACTTCACGTTCGTTGCGATGACCGGTCTGAGTCCATTCTCATTCTCCTTCTGGGCAAGCTGCAGCATGATCCAGGCCATCATGTTCGTTTTCCCTGCACCGTTCTCACCGGTGATGATCGTTGCCAACCCTCGCTTGAACCAGTGGACCGGATTCAGAACGATATTCAATTCATCCTCGATGAACCACTGGGGAGGGATGCCCATGGTGTTGCTCGATTGATCTCCACGATGATCCCCAGCGTGCGCATCGATCATGGTCAGGTAGTCCTGAAGGATCCAGTGAAGTTTCCGATACTTTGTGATAGGAAGCTCATCGACCAGAAGATTCAGGCCCTCATCGAACATGCCAACCTCTTTCGCAGCGGCAATAAATTGCTGATAGAACCTTCCGCTTTTCTTCACCCGAAGCTGGGACGCAAGATCATTGAAGAAGGTCACAAGTTCGTATACTTCGACCTCGTCCTCATCAAACTTGAAGGCATGGCTGAGCATCATCCGGGAGGCTTTTTCAGAGCGCCACCATGGAGCCGAGGTTTTCCCCTCCTTTCCGATATAACCGACTGGCTTGTCCTCATCGTCGTACATTAGTCCACCTCCTCGTTGCCGATAATGAGCCCCTCGTTCGCCTTGAGTCCATGCTCATTCTGCTCGTACTTGAGCGCTCGCTCAAAGCCGTCATAATTGCCTTCTCCAATGATACTTCGCATTTTCCTTCGAAATTCTCCTTTCACCACTTCAGGATCCGGGAGGGGAAACTGGAACCCGATGCCTTCCCGCTCACGGCGCTCTTTGATCTCGGACAGCACAGTATAGGAATGCATGAACATCTGGTACAATCGATCATACGCTCGAAGGTACAACCGCTGCCTGAGCCCCAGTTTTGGGGCGGTTTTCGGGTCGAAGAGTGATGGTTCAGAGAATGAGTCAGCATAGGCCATGAGGCTATGCTTCCGCATCGTCTTCGCACCGCGCATCCGCTCGATACCGACTTCCCCGGAACCACCCGAGGTCTGCTGCTCCTCCTCTTTTCCTCGATCTGGAAGCGACATTTAACCACCTCCGAGATACCACAGAATGGAAAGCAGTACCATGAGAATGCTAAGTAGGAATGTCGCTCTCCGGTAGAAGAGCACCATGCTGTCATCCTTCATGAGGAATCCATCCTGGATCAGCAACATGATCGCTTTTATCAGTCCAAGGTTGCGATACACGGTGACATCCTCCTGGAGCTTTACCACCTCTGTCTGATACGACCGGTTTTGTTTCATGAGATCCCTGTTTAGATCCTCGATTGAATCCATCGGGATGGTCATGTTCGTCCAAAAGGCAATCTGCTGCTCAGGTGTGTACTTGGCACAGGTGAAGATCCCCACATGGATGTCGTGCAGATCACACCGCCTCGGGTCGAAGCACTGGAGCTTGATCCGGTTCGCGGTTGTCTTTTTTCCATACCACCACCCGAAGAAACCGATGAGGAACGCAGCCAGGTAGATGAGCTGCGCATGATGTCCGGTGATCATCTCACTCTCATTGATCTCGTTCGATTTCGGCAAATACATGATGAGGAACAGGTAGGACAGGAAGAGCAATGCCATCATGATCTTCCCCATACGACGTTTTCCTTCGAAGGTTTGGGAGAACTTCCCCTGCCTCATGAAGTGGGTTCCCATGAAGCCCGGAACAAGAACATTCATTCCATTCCCAACCCGGTATACCGAGAGTCCTTTCTTCTGGTATCCATCAGGAATGGCATCCTTGGCCTTGGTGGGATTGTTCTCAGGTTTCTGCTGAGTGTCTTTGGACGTGTGTTCTCCGTCGATCACTAGATGGAGCGGACCCTGCCCGAAGACCCGCTTCTCTTTCCCATTCTGCCATACAGAATGATCCACGATGAGCTCAACGTCCGTCGCAATGGGAGGAGAATCCGTATTGCTCATCCTTCGCTGTTTCCTGCGGAGGGATTTCTCCTTCCGTGATATGAATAACTCCTTGAATACTTTCATAGTGCATACCTCTCTACTGTTTTTCGATCTTTTCTTTGCTTCCACTTTCGTTTCACGAACCAGATGATGAGAATGAACACGAAGTACCCGAACAATGCCAGGTACAGAATGATCCGCTCGGTTTCGTTTGGCTGGTAGAAAGCTACCGCGCTTGCGCTCGTCAAGATGACCAAAGGAAGAAACTGCAGAAGATTTCGCATCCTGAATTGGAATCGTAGTGACATCGCCATGAAGACGATGAACGAGATGAACGATACCGCTAACATGATGAGGATTCCAACGGCAGCGATGGATTCAGTGTTCATGATCGCTTCCTCCGCTGCGTTTGTTTCTCCAGCTTCCTCCGCCACCACTCCATGGTTCTGAACATGGTGATGGGAAGAATAATGGCCGAGATGATCCCGGCGATGACCAGGTACTTCTGGATCTTTTTGCTCTCCCACCATTCTTGAGTTGGGCCCGATGAGATCGTTGCATCATACACCGGATCAATGTGGGTCCCCACGTTCTGCAGCACATAATCCTGGCCGTCCGAGGCTTCAGCTGTAAAGGAAAAGCTACCGTTCTCGATGATCATCCCGGTCCCGTTCTCCAGATTGGTGACCGTGGTGTTCTCCCAGGAGACTTCGTACAGATGAGTCGAATTTCCCTCGAACGCAGCGATCACCCGGAATTCTGTCCCGAGGATGTTCTTTGAAATTAGAGATCCAATGCGATGCACCATGAATTCAGAGAGGCCGAGGGTGTTTTCCAAATGGACAGTAGCCAATGGGATCGAGAAGTCAAGGTGATAGTCAGTCACATTCGAGATATCGACCGAGGCAGAAGAGATCTCCAAGTTATAGTAGTCCATTACCCGAACGTCCACGATGGTACCGAGCTCGTGCTGCAATGACCAAGAACCTGAGGAACGAACCCAAGGATCCCCGTTTACGGAATAGTATACCTTCAGAAGTTCGGCATCCTCTCCTAGCCCTGTGAACGAGTTGAAGAAGTGAGTATGGAAAGTAGCGGTGGGAAGGTAGTCCCGCATGATGAGTGTCACGTTCGTGCTGCTCATGACCGAGACCGTGGTTTCCGCCAGGTTCCCATGCTTTTCAGCGACGATCGTGATGGGGCTATCAGCCTCATCGATACGGATCCACTCTACTGTGCCTCCAGAATCCGTCACGTGGTCCGTGAGCGCGTTACTATCCCTGTCGAAGGTGTAGACATTCGCCGCATTGATCGGCTGTCTGAGGACGTCCAGGACCGTAATGGACAGATACCAGAGATCCCGGTTGTTCGATACGATCGAATTCGTGCAATCGTAGAGGACCAGGTCCGTGGTGATGTTGATGAACGTGTTCTCCCGGGCGGTGATCCCATCGGTCGAATAGCTACCGATCCCATGGTCGGTGAAGTTTTCAAACGTGTTGTTCAGGAAGAGAATATCATCCCCGGTCACCTCGAAGGCAGTGGTATAGCTATCGTCCCCCATGAACGTGGAATGCATCACCCATTCGTTGCTCTGCCCAAGTGCAATATGTCCCTCAACATTGGAAACTGATGTATGGTTGAGGAAGAGGAATCCTCCTGCGAATGTCCAGGTGACTGGATAGTCCGCCCGAATGGTCGAATTGTACGCGTGGAACTCCTCGATCCAGACGTTGATCTCCCTGTTCTGTCCAGTGAAAGTGAGGGTTACGTTCTCCTGGAAGTACAATGGGAAGAACATGATGTCAAGATTTCCATCGAGAGCAATGGTTTCGTTCCACACGTGGGTCTCGGTGGTGATGGTCCAATCGCCGGAACCCGAGTATGGCCAGTCTCCTGTCCCTTCGCTCTCAACAGACGGGATATGAATTGCGAGATAGACGATAAAGGTGAGCACGGTCCAGAAGGCCATATGCCACAGTATCCTTATGTATCGACGTCGAGTCATGGTGAACTCCATCAGAGTTGATCGTGAAAGAAAGAAAAAGGACGGATCCCGATTATTCGGAGTCCGCCTTATTCACGTAGGCGTCGAACATTCCTGCCTTGAAAGCCACGAAGATGATGGCGATGATGGCCACGAAGATGAGACCGTAGATGAAGAAGGTCTTCACCTTGCTGGCAATGTCCCCCACGAAGTTGAACATGCTTAGCCCCTTCTCCTTCAACGCCTTGCCAGCATTCATGAAGGTGCTCTTGATCCCAGAGAACGTATTCCCGATGGCGGTCGAGATGGTTGCTGGAATACTCTTCGCCAATCCTCGGATGGTGTTCGCAATTGACGAGGTCGTTCCTTCGATGGCGTCCCGGAATGAGTTGGATACGCTGGCAAGCTTTGCCTTCAGGGATGAGATTCCAGCGCTCAATTGTGCTCCAATCCCGGTTACCGGGGCAACCGCATACTGGTCCACCATGTCCTTGACGTCCCCAGATACCTGGCCAACGATGTTTGTGCTCGTGTCCACAAAATCCGTTACGCTACCCTTGACGATCCCAGCTGAGGAAGAGATCTTCCCACGAAATCCTTCCGAGATCTCGGTGAGGGCATCCTGTGCCTTCTCGGGAGTACTGAAGACAATGTCCTCGACCGAACTTCTTGCCCCTGAGAGTGGATTCTTCCAGGTGGTCGGGTTCCAGCCTGCAAGCCCGGGATTACCAGAATAACACAGGTAGAACCCAAGCTCAGCCCTCGGTACGGTTGCGATGCTTTCCACAGTACCATCCGTCCGTTCGATGGTAGCATCCGGATCAGAGTCCAGAATGATATCAACGCCATCCTTCTTGAACCAGTCCTCGACATAATTCACATAGCTATCCGAGTAAACCGTGGTGCAGTTCATGTCCAATATGACATAATCCACCACGTAGGTGGTCGTCCCTGAGATCTTGGCAAGACGTTCCTTCAGGGATTCTTCCAGTTCGGCTTGAAGGTCGGTCCATCCTTTCAGGTAGAGCGTCTGACGCTCTTCCACGTCATAATCGAACTCCTCGACGGTCGAGAGAGCTTCACGGAACTCGGTGGCATTGTACGATCGTTGGCTATCGAAGTCACCAGGCTCCGATTCCGTCAGGTTGTAGACGTTCCTCGCTTCCTGGCTACCGGTATCATTCTCGATACCTGCAAGGGAATAACTGAACTTGATCCGATCCTTGTCGCTGCTGGATGGTGCAGAATCCTTTGTTTTCGGCAGGATCTCCGTGGTGCTGTAGTCTGTGTTGGACTGCCTTCGAGTTGCGTACACATAGTCATACCCGAGGATCCTTGTATTAGCGGCGGTGGTATTCGCCCAGAGGGTCATGTTCGAGAAGCTGGACCAGGTCATGTAGGTGCTCAACGTCTCGGTGGAACCCTCCTGTCCTCCGGTTTCATTGTAGATCCGGACAATCGCGGTGGTCGAGTAGAACTCCACCTGGAAGCTGTACCACTTGTCCGCGGTTGCTGAGGCTACCGCGTTGTCCACCGTGGTAAGGGTCCCAGTGGTGGAAGCATGGTAGCTGATATCGATGTTCCCGGAGCCGTCGAAGAACACCCGGACGTAGTAAGTTCCTGATGTGAGCTCCAACCCTCCCACCGGAGTGCCATTCACCTCGCCACATCGAGCGGTGATGATGACTCCGTCGGAATCTGGCTTGAGTCCGGTTGATCTGGAAGCGGGGATCGAATACTGCGTCTTGGTGTAGTTCGCAGCATCGCCACCTCCCACGGTGACGAACAGTAGATTACTGGCTCCCACCCATGGGAACGCGGACGAGATATGACTGCCCGTCTCGTAGTACGTCCAGTCCTCGTTCTCCGTCATGTCCGAATCGTCAAACCGTTCAAGGAATGAGATGCGCTTGTTCGTATAGGCGACCCTACTGAAGTTCGTTTCCATTCTAACACGGTCAATGGGGGATTCCCCAAAGACGTCTGCGAAGGTGAGCATCTCTTCGGCTTCTACCGAGACCGTACCTGCCTGAGCGATGATACTTCCAAGGAACAGCACGAAGAGCACGATGGCGAAAACCTTGATTCGCCCACCATCGTTTTCCAAATTGTTTACTGAGGTTTTCATGTTCTATCTCCTTTGCAATTTCCCCTGTGCTGCCCCTGGTTTGAGGAGTTAGGGTACCAGGGGCGGTAACCCCAACTCCAGGTTTCATCTCAGGACAAGATGATCGTGATGATGTTATCATTTCGAGACTCCCTCCTCGAAATATTCGAAGAACGCCCACACTCCGAAAATGGTGATGATGAGCGCTGCCGCGATGGCAATGATGAGCGTATTTGATGCTGGTTCAGAACCTGATTCGGAGGATCCTCCACTGCCAAGACCGCCACCACCTCCTCCTCCCCCGGAGGGAGGGTTGACCGTGGTGGATGATGTTCTGGTGTACGTTGAGAAGTAGTGAACAGGGCTGCTGCCGTTGTAGCCGTAGATCTCGCACGTGGAGTACCAGGCATAGTCGGCATGGTTCCATGACAGTCCCGTCCAGTTTACCTGGAGGGTTCCGTCTCCTATAGTGGATCCGGTGCCGATGACCGAGTCGTCTGAGGCATCATAGAACGTGATGTTCGCGGTGAGGTTCCCAATGTCGGAAACGCTGATGATGAGGTTCGCCCAATTCTGATTCTTCACATTCGAATTGTTTGCTGGGGAGATAATCTCTGGGGCGATAACGAGGGTCCAGTTGACCTCCAGAGTGCCAGTATTGACGCTCCCCGCCAGAGGATCGATATACACCCAGCCTCCAGTCTTCCCCCACGTGGGATGGGTAAGGGTGATGGTATAGACTGCATTTCCTTCTGAGATGTTCTTTTGACTCACTGAGATTAATCCACCCTCAAGGTGAAAGTCCTCCAGGTCGAAGAAGTAGGAATTCGTGTTCCCAATGAGGAAATGACCGTGATAATTGCTATTCGGAAGGTAGGTTAGGATTTCAGCCGAAATATTCAGTCGAACAGTATCCTCACCGTTCTTCATCTTCACCCTGAATCCAAGCTTGAAGTTGTTCTCTTTCACTCTCCATTTGACATCGTGTTTTGTATCCAATTTCTCTGATAAGAACTCGATGGTGAAAATGTCGGACCCCTCAAATTGTTTGAACTTGATGGTCTTCCCAGGCTTCTCCTTCGCCTCCTTCGTATCCTTCTTCGAGCCGATCTCCTCACCGTCGATGTCACAGACCATGTTCTGCGCTCGTTCCTTTGCTACCTTCGTCTTGACTGGATTATGAGAGTCGTTCGTCGTCATGGTAATGTTATAGTCACCAGGCATCCAGGAGGACATTGACACATTCGAGGTGTTCCATAATACCTGATGGAGTTCTCCGAACTCAGTCCAATCCGTAGATCCATTCGCCATGAGTGTCCCGTTCGACGCATAGATATGATAGGAGATATCGAAGACGAACGATAGGTCTGAAACAGTGATGTTGATCAAGAATTCAGGACCACCAGTTCGATCCCAAGCATACCCTTCCGATAGGCTGGATTCGATGACCGGTGCAACCGTGTCAACATTTGTATTCCCGGTCCAGTTGATTCCTAGGAAGGTGAAGGGTTGGCTGCCGACATTGTTGCAGTATGAGACGTTCGCGAAGATAACACTCCAATCGTTCAGCTGGTCCACATCAAGATGCCAGTCCGGGGGTCCTGTGAGAACCGCCATGTTCTCGAACGTGCCGTCCACATCGAGAATGGAGTTATTCGCGATCAAGCCCGTCGTGGTGGTGAATTCAAGCGTAGTCCCATCGCTCAAAACAAGTCGTGTCGGATTCCCATTACGATCCTGGTCTGTAAGGTACGCAATATACTCTAATGTTGCTGTCACGTTCGTGCCAAACTGAAGATCGTTCCCGTTTGATGTAATATGTGTGAGATTAATATTCGATTGAATGTCGGAGGTGCCACCCGTTCCGAGGGTGAGATTCCCTGGTCCCAAGAGAATCGTTCCAGTTTCCATGCTGACCCCACCATAGCTAACGCTCCAGGTGAAGCCGTTCAGATCAAGGGTGCAGCCTACATTGTTTAATCCAAGCGTCGCATAGCAGCTGCTGTTTCCATACAGGACATATTTCTGTGCATCTTCAACGAGGTTTGTCCGAGCGCCGCTGTCTTCGGTTACCCAATTGATCCACTGTAAACCGACAATCGGCATGCCAGCATAATTGAACTCGTTCCCTCGAATATTTCCATAGTAATCCTCACTTGCTCCTTTGAGGAGAAATTCCCCGGGTCCATGAAGGTAGAATTCATCCTGATCCGCACCACTCCATACATACCCACTGGAACTTGATGTTCCAAGAGTGAACGTAAGGTTGTTCCATAGGTGTAGTTCTGGGTCCCCAATCCGCCACCATGGCTTATCCGGAAGCTGAGAACTGTAATTCACCCAATGTTCAATTGTGATGTTCTCCCGGATGTGGAGGGAGGAATCCCAAATTAGCAGATCATAGAAAGAATGCCCCCCTGGGTAGAGGTTGACAGAGGATCCAGTAGAGTTGATCAAACTGTTTTCATGATGGAATGTTGCGGTCTCATTGATCCGTAGTGAAATTGAGATCCTATTCTCTCCGATCGATGCATAGTACGTAGCACCATCGTTCACGGTGAGGGTTCCAATATTGTGTGCCCCCTCCAGAGATCCGTGCCCCCACTGCCCGAATACATCGAACGTACCGTCAACCGTGATGCTCCAGGAGGATTGTGAGAGGTAGGCAGTAGCGTCGGCTCCGATGGTGAGGTTTCCATAGAAGTGCTGCCCATCCTGCCCGAGGAGGACCAGGGATTTGTTGCCGGAGTATTCGACATTCCAGGTTTCTCCGGATCCTGAAAAATCAACCAGAATGTTCGTATCCTGCCAGCTGGAGATGACAATATCAGAAGTGGTCATCATGGTGCCATCGTTGTCCAGGGCGTACCCGTTCCCATCGATGTTTGTGATTAGAATCTGTCCGGTCTGATGGGAATACATTCCTCCGTTGATAACGAGATACTGGTGTTGAATGAGAGCGGAATTGTTCGCGATAAAGGATCCATTCACCGAACAATCACGCAAGGTCTGGAAATTGAAACTATCTGTGTAGAGGGTACCATCAACATAGAGATTCTTCACGCTCTCATCGACTACAAGTGTGACTTCATGCCCAGGATTGATGATCGCAGTATGAGTAGCACCGGGAACACCTGCTCCTCCCCAGACAGCAGCATGGTTCCAGTTTCCACTCTCTGTGGTGGAGAATGTGAGACCAGCTCCGTTATCAGAAGCGATGACAACAACCAAAACGCACGCAATGATGACACTCAGGATGAGAAGGTACGAAGCTGGTCTCATGGTTTTTTCACCTCCTCTCCGATCCAGAGTTTCGTCAAGAGGACAATCAGTGTGATGAAAATAATGAAGAAGACAATCGTGATTGGATCCATTGGATCGTCTACAGAATCTCCGTATCGTTCCCTACCAGATCCTGGAGCAGCAGATTTACCTTCAAGGCCTCCAGTTCGGAAACTCCAAAGTGGACTGGTGAAGTTCTCCCCTCCAACCGAGAGGACGGTATACCATGGATACAGGGTGTCTGTACCAAGTGATTCTAATTCCACTAAGGCCACGGTATTATTCGTAACATTATTTTGGCTCCCTAACAGTACCCCGGATTCATTGTAGAAGTGAACTGTTCCTTCGAAAGAACCTGCACCATAGACCCGGACCTTCAGGGTAGTCGATGTGGAATCACCAGGGAGCTTCGCATTATCCTTTGGGATGACCACTTCGGGGATGGTCCCCACTGAGATGTTGTAGAATTCCGACCGGGAGTTGATGGCTCCGGTAAGTGGATCTATTAGTCCCCAGCCCCCACCCTTCTTCCAATCCGGATGGGTGAATGAGATAGTGACGAATTCCTTCCCGTCCAGGGTCCCTTGATCCAGGAGGAGGATCTTTCCACCCGTTGCTTCGAAGTCCGAGGCATCGTAAAAATAGTCGCCATTGATGAGGAAGTGAGCGGCACCAAACTCGGATGCAGGAATATGTTCGATGGAGTCCGCAGTGATCCGCATAGGAACCGAGGTGCCATGATCGAGCTTCACCCAATGGCTCATTTTGAAGTTGTCCCCGGTCCATTTCACCACATGCTGTGAACCTTTCTTATCCGTGAGGAAGTCAATATCAAACAGATCTGAGACGAACGGACCTGCTTTCTTGAACTTGATCGTGTTGGTTTCCAGCTTATCGGACTTGTCTTTGCCTGAAGGATGACCCACCAGCTCACCATCAAGATCACAGAGCATTGAATCCGCATTCTTTTTCGCCTTTGGACTGGCCGGAGAGTTATGAGCGTCCGATGCCGTATAGTTGATGAGGAGACGTCCATAGCTGAGGTTCTCGATTGTTACAGAAAGATTCCACCGATATGCTGCTGTAACTCCGAATGTGGATTCATTGATCTCCTGGGTGAAGATGATCGAACCGAGATAATCCGAGATGGTGATGTTCAACGCATAGAGGTACGACATGTCTTCAGCGGTCCAGTCGAGCCGGAGGATGCTGGTATACCTCGTATCAATGAACTTGCCTTCAGTGATGAAGTGAGGGGTTATGAGTGGAGCCTGGAAGTCCCAGGGTCCCAGAAGATCGAATCCTTCCCCCAGGGCAACGAGAGCGGAAGATCCAGTGTTGTATCCGTGGGAAACGTTCACGTACTTCCAGAAGTAGTCGATCGCGTTGGCGTTGATCTCCCAGTACTGAGTTCCGGTAATGTATACGAGGTCCCCGTAGGATCCGGTGACGTTGATCGTACCAGTGGAGTTCTTGAAGCCTGGACCGGTAAAGGTGATGTTTTTGCAGCCAGCTGATGAAATGATCTCGATGGATCCATCGATTTCCAACTCCTGGAGGGTAACGTTCTGGTTCGCTGTCCAGGATCCGTTCCCGGTGATCGTGATAGAAGACGTGGCCCCGGTGGTGAGGCTACTCGTTGACGTGAAGGTTCCGTTGATTGTAGCTCTGTATCCATTTAGGGCGAGTATGGTTGGTGAACCAATTACCAGCCCTTGGAAAGAACAGTCCCCTTGAAGAGAATAGGTTATTGAATTGTACCCGGTATTGACATTAACTCTAAAATCCAAC